>CAKZQX010000189.1 GCA_937141995.1 uncultured Chloroflexaceae bacterium
CATCGACGGCAGCCTGCGCCGTGTCAAAACCTTTAACACCAGTCTGCGCATTGGCCACGGCGCAAAACAGGACGACTACTGCCGCTGGAAGCAGTCCCTCTTTGAAGGTCTGATCGGCTCGCAAACGACCAATTTGCGGGGGGGGCACAGCTTCGACACCATCCCCATGTATGAGTTGACCAGTCTGTTTGAGCAAAACTATGATGAACGGGGCAAGCATCCCAGTCAGGCACTCATTGACCGCCTCACACCGCTGGCGGTTGCCATCTGGTACATGGATGACGGAACGTTTGACAGCGAGCGACAGAACCGCTGCTCGATCTCCTGTCCCGGCTTTCCGCTTGATAAGCAGCAGGCGCTTGGGCGCTGGTTCCACCAGAACGATATAATGGCGACCCTGGATGCGCGCGGGCGGATCACCTTCGGCGTGAACGAAACGCGTAAGTTCCACGCGTTGATTGCACCATACGTGCATCCCTCCATGGAGTACAAGCTGCTGCCGGACATGCGGGGCCGTTTTGTGCCACTCGCTACCCGTCCAGAGCGGACATCAAAGGCCGTACCACTTCCAATCACCGATATTCACGTCAAGCCGGAAACCCGTGGCATGAACCGCTTTGACATTGAAGTTGAGGGCAACCATTGTTATGTTGTCGATGGTGTCGTGGTACATAACTCGCCCGAAACCACAACTGGCGGGCAGGCTCTCAAGTTTTACGCCTCGATACGCATGGATATCCGGCGGATCGAGACGCTGAAGCAGGGACAAGATCCCATTGGTATGCGCTCGCGGGTGAAGGTGGTTAAGAACAAGGTTGCGCCGCCCTTCCGCCAGGCTGAGTTTGACATTATGGCAAACGAGGGGATTTCGCGTGAGGGCAACATCCTCGATGTGGGCGTGGAACTGGAAATTATTCGCAAGAGTGGCGCATGGTTCTACCTGGGTGAAGATCGCCTCGGTCAGGGCCGCGAGAATGTCAAAACGTTCCTCAAGGAAAACCCGGAACTGGCGAATGAGATCGAGCGGTTAATTCGCGCTCAGGTGCTCACCAATGCCAATGCGTCTGCATCAGCCGCATCCGATGAAGAAGAAGGTGAAGGTGAAAGCGAAGGCGGCGCGGACACATACGAGGAAGTGTTGGAGGAAGGCGAGTAACAACGTTTTCTGTTATGCCGACTGGAATAATTACCGCTTTACGTACACAGGCACACGATAATCAGCGTGTTAATGTTTTCGTCGATGATGCATTTGCCATCGGCGTCAGTCTGAACACCATCACGCGCGAAGGGCTCTACGTCGGGAAAGTGCTCGACGCGGCGGCCTGGACTCGCCTGGAAGAAGCCGAGTGTACCGATAAAGCTGTTACGGCTGCGCTGCAATACCTGACCGCACGCCCCCGCTCAACCGCCGAGGTGCGCGAACGGTTGCAGCGCAAGCAGTTTCCTCCCGAAGCAGTTGAGGCAGCGCTTACGCGCCTCCAGGAGCGTGGTCTGATCGACGATATAGCGTTTAGTCGCTTCTGGGTTGAGAATCGCCAGGCATGTCGTCCGCGTGGCGTGCAGGCGTTGCGTAGCGAACTTTACCGTAAGGGCATTGACCGCACAATTATCGATGCTACACTCAACGATACCGATCTGATGGGTGATGAGTATGAGCAGGCATTGACCCTGGCGCGGGCAGCTCTGCGCAAATATGCCGATGCACCTAACTATGCCACATTCCAGCGGCGGCTGGGGGGCTACCTGCAACGCCGAGGGTTTGGCTTCAATACGGTTAGCTCCATTCTTGATCTGCTCTGGCAAGAAGTGCAGCAGGGAGATGTATAACATCTCCCACAACTGCGTGGCTTCACATCTGCATAGTGTCCTGTAAAGCGGGGAGGCTTCTGTGGCTGATATTCAATACCTTGGACATGCCTGCTTTCGTATGCGCGGGCGCGACGGAATTGTCCTGTGTGATCCCTATGATCGCTCCATCGGGCTGGATCTGGGGCGGCCCACCGCGCACATTGTCACCACCAGCCACAACCACCCCGATCACGGTAATGTCGCCGCAGTGCGCCCTGTGCGTGACCGGGTCTTCGTGGTTGATGGGCCGGGTGAGTATGAAATTGGCGGCGTGCTGATCACCGGTGTACGCACGTTCCACGATAAAGCCAAGGGAGCACAACAAGGGTTTAACACCGTCTATGTGATTCACCTGGATGATGTGGCATTCTGTCATCTGGGAGATCTGGGACACGAGTTAACCCAACGACAGATTGAGGAACTGGGCAATGTGGATGTGTTGTTTGTGCCGGTCGGCGGCGGCGAGACCATTGGCCCGGCAGAAGCCGCCAGTGTTATCAGTCAGCTCGAGCCGCGCATCGTCATTCCCATGCATTATGCGATGCCGCAACTCTCCTTCGAGCATGACCTGGCCCCGCTGGAGAAGTTTATGCATGAGCTGGGCTTAAAAGATGTAGCACCCACTGAGAAACTCTCACTCACTACATCAAGCCTGCCCGGCGAAAACGAAGAAACGCGCGTCGTCGTAATGAGCGCAAATATGTAAACATCGCGGCCAGACTGTACCTGCCTGCATCAGCCGATGTGCGGCCGTTAATCGGCTGATGAACTTGGAGCACATAGTCCGGATATCGCGTGCGGCAGCATGACTGCCGCCGCCTTCATGTAGTCGCGCCTACAATGCACATACAGATGTAGCGTGACAATCCACACATCCCCGCGTGTCCTCAGACATTTGTGATATAATGTGCAGTTAAGGATATTTTTACCCGAGGTCATGTAGCTGAACATGCCGGTATGGCAGCGCGTGGCGTTGCCATGCGCCCGACGCACGACCGGGTGGGGCCGTCGTTTTGCCGGAACCAGACAGCGGTCTTGTCGGCAGCGGTACGCAAGGCAAGACAGAGCATACGGCGCTGCCCATTGATGGGGTATGCCCATGATCGAGGGGTAGATACAGAGTGCAACCATCGTGCGATCAGTTCGTCTTAATTATGTGGATAAACAAAACAATTTCTTACACTATCACCACATTACATTATCGCCATATCACATTGCTCACGACGATTGCGTCACTTGCACAATATCCGGAGAGCAGATTATAGTGTATGTTGGTAGATGTTTGTTCTGAGTACTCAACCCGTAGGGTTAGCCTGCTCAAACCAGCATGACTGCTTCCAGCGAGGGGAAGGGATGAGCACCTTCTCCTCTTCTTTTTGAGTTTTTTCAGCAGAGGGTGATAACCATACCGAATATAGCAACGTAGCACAAACGCCGCACAAACATGAGCGCCTGGTCAAAGAGATTACAAGAAGATGACATGCAGTTGGTTCACCCTCAAATAATGCCGGCCTATACGTTTTAGTATGTGATAGCGGTTCGCACATCAACGTGATGCGATCACGACAGCGAACCGGCGTACCATTGAGGCATCGTGACAACCTGTACGCGTCTGCGAATACCGATAATGCTAACGAAAATCTGTCCCTGGCCCCACGATGTTCAGTATTGGACGAATCGGGGTTCTGTGCAACAAGATAGTATGGTTTACTGTTTCTTTATCTGGGTGAAGAGATACGTGGGTCGGCACAACCGTCAGGTTAGCCGACCCACTGATTTTTCAGCCCTATCGCCTGTAGTTTTGTCCAAACGCGTAGCGGTATGCACGAGCCGGGTGTCAAACCCTACACATGTCACTTGAGCAAGGAGAGTTAAGAGCATGGCAAAGTACATCTTCGTGACCGGTGGCGTCGTCTCTTCAGTCGGCAAAGGTATCAGCGTTGCCTCCATTGGGCGTTTGCTGAAGAGCCGTGGCCTGCGCGTCTCCATTCAAAAGCTCGATCCCTACCTGAATGTAGATCCGGGAACCATGTCGCCCTACCAGCACGGTGAAGTGTTTGTCACTGATGACGGCGCGGAAACTGACCTTGATCTGGGTCACTATGAGCGCTTCACCGAGGAACATTTAACGCGTCTCAGCAATGTCACCACCGGTCAGATCTACTCCGCCGTGATCCAGAAAGAGCGCCGTGGTGATTATCTCGGCGGGACCATTCAGGTCATCCCGCACATTACCAATGAGATCAAAGCACGCATCGCCGCGGTTGCCCGCCAGTCTAACGCCGACGTAGTTATTGTCGAGATCGGTGGGACCGTGGGTGATATTGAGAGCCTGCCCTTTCTGGAGGCGATTCGCCAGATGCGCAAAGATGTCGGACGAGATAACGTTCTGTACATTCATGTGACGCTGTTGCCCCACATTGGCGCAACCGATGAACTGAAAACCAAGCCGACACAACACTCGGTGATGGCCCTGCGTGGTGTGGGGATCAATGCCGATGTTATTCTGTGCCGCGCCGATTACACGGTCAGCGAAGATATCCGCGACAAGGTCGCTTTCTTCTCAGATGTTGATGCGCGCGCCGTTATTCCCGTGGAGACGGTCGAGTCCATCTACGAGGTACCGCTGGTGCTGGAAGAAGCCGGCCTGGGGGATTACCTGGTTGACCGACTGCGGCTGGAAGCCCACCCCCCCAAGCTGGATGAGTGGAAACGGCTGGTTGATCTGGTCAAACAACCCAAGCGCGTGCTGCCGATTGCGCTGGTGGGTAAGTATGTTGAATTGCACGATGCCTATATCAGTGTGGTTGAGGCGCTGCGACATGCCGGGTTGCATCAGGAGTTAGACATTGATGTGCGCTGGGTCTCAGCCGAACAGATCGAACGCGAAGGCCCGGAGCGGTTGCTGTCCGATGTGTATGGTATCGTAGTGCCGGGTGGTTTTGGCGACCGGGGCATCCAGGGAAAGATTATCGCCGCCGATTATGCGCGGGTACAGCACATTCCCTACCTGGGCCTCTGTCTCGGCATGCAGTGTGCGACGATTGGTTTTGCGCGCTGGCTGATGCAGAGCCACGAACCGAACAGCACCGAGTTTGATCCCCATACGCAATACCCGGTGATTGACCTGATGCCCGATCAGCGCGACATTACGGAGAAGGGCGGCACGATGCGCCTGGGGGTGTACCCCTGTGTGCTCGTACCCGGCACGCGTGCGGCGGCGGCCTACGGCACCGACACGGTAATGGAGCGTCACCGCCACCGCTTTGAGTTCAACAACAAGTACCGCAAAGCCCTGGAAGAAGCCGGACTGATCATTAGTGGACAGTCCCCCGACGGCCGGTTGGTGGAGATTGTGGAGCTACGGGATCACCCCTGGTTTGTTGCCAGCCAGTTCCATCCCGAATTTTTATCACGTCCGAACAGCCCGCATCCGCTGTTCCGCGATTTTGTGGTTGCAGCAACGAACACATTGCGTGAGGGTGATCAGCGGTCCTTGCCGTTGAACAACGATCATGAGCGCCACGGTATTCATGCCTGGGTCGCCATGGAGGTTTCCTGAGCGCAGAGCGCAACGTGACCGCCGGAATATTCCGGCGGCCACGTTTGTGTGTTCTGGGATGAAGTTACGCAGTCATTGACCCGAAAAGGAATTTCGCTTCTGGCAGGGCGGAAGATTCTTTTTTTTCACCAAAATGTTGCACAAAGTGTAACATTTTGGTGAAAAAGATAAACAAGTACCACGCTGCCGCAGGCGAATTGGGTTTTCATCGGGCCAAACATCCAGTTTGAACACCCACTGCGTAAGTCGTGTTATTACATTGTTTGTATTGGTTGATCCGACACTACTCCAGATAATCGCGCAGATGCTGCCCCACATCCGGCTGCCGCAGGCGGCGGAGCGCCTCGGCCTCGATCTGGCGGGCCCGCTCCCGCGTCATGCCCAGAACCTTGCCGACTTCCTCCAGCGTGCGACGCTGTCCATCGGCCAGACCGTAGCGCAGGTCGATAATCCGCCGCTCACGCTCACTCAAATGGTTCAGCGCCTGCGCCAGATCGGTACGCAGCAGTTGCTGCGAAGCAAAATCGGTGGGCGTCGGCAGATCGTCGTCTTGCAGGAAATCGCCAAGCGTATGTTCTCCTTCATCACCGACAGGTGTTTCCAACGAAACCGGCCGCCGAGACGCCTCAAGCACACGCTGCACACGCTCGACAGGTTGCCCCAGCGCAAAAGCTATCTCCTCAGCCGTCGGCTGACGCTCGAGCGACTGTGATAATCGCTCGGAAGCCCGCTTGACCTGCCCAACCGACTCACTCATATGCACCGGCAAGCGGATCGTCCGGCCCTGCTCGGCAATCGCGCGGGTAACAGCCTGGCGAATCCACCAGGTTGCATAGGTCGAGAAGCGATTCCCCTTACGATAATCAAATTTCTCGACGGCCCGCATCAGACCGATATTGCCCTCCTGGATCAGGTCAAGCAGCGATAAGCCCCGCCCGATATACTTCTTGGCAATACTTACCACCAGACGCAGATTAGCCTGGATCAGATGTCGCCGGGCATCCGTCCCACTAACGACATCAGCTTCAAGCGCACGCCGGAGTTGCGGATTGGTATCGTCAGTAGAGGCGAGGCGTTCGCGTGCGGCATCGCCCCGCTCCATCCGTTCGGCAAGTTCAACCTCCTCGCTGGCGGTCAGGAGCGAAACACGTCCAATCTCTTGCAGGTAATGCTGGACCGCATCAAGTGCCGGTTCAGCCTGCAACTGCGTCTCTTCGCCTGCATCAGACGTATCGGACGTAATCTCCTCGGCCGGACGAGGGTTTTCCGGCTCTTCCCCCAGCATACGCGACTCTTGTAATTCCCAGGTTACTTTCGTGCGCTTGAGCATCTGCCCCTGCTCCTATCTTTCAGAGACACAGCGCGGCCCCCCCCGTGCTGGGAGGAGCCGCGCCCCCGAGGCTTATCATTCACTTGCACTTAACGGATCGTGGTCAAGCGCCCATCGCTATACCTTTAGTGAGGGTGCGACATCACGCAAGACCCAGGCAATGAATCCTGCATCATAGAGTATAAATGGCAGGTGTGGGTTTGTCAAGTAGTACTTTTGCATTAACGACCCACTGTAGCAAACGTACCGCCAGTCCTGCCGGCAACCAGGACTTTCGGCCCATTGCCCCGATCTGCCGCAAACAGCATGTGAAATGCTTCGCAACCAACGGTATACTGGTGGTATACTAGGGTACCTCCAGCGAGTTCGCCGTAATACTATATCTGGCCGGTTGCGCCATATTCCCCTCATTTGTAGTATGACGACGAACATATCGCCGTGTGTTATGCACGGTTCAGGAGTGTTGCTTTTTATTGGGAAAGGAGCGTTACAAACACATGCAAGGTCTACCTCGGATGCTGACATTCATCGTACCTATGGTTATGGTCGCACTGGTCCTGTCCGCCTGTGGTGTCTCACCGGCTCAGGCTCCCCCCGCCCCGACTGCCACATCGGTGTTGGCACCACCGCCAGTGATGACACAGGGGCTGGGGCCCAGTCCCACCCCGGCATCCCAATCCGCGCCCCAGGCCACGCCGGAGTCGCCGGTTGACCCTGAGGCACCCGGCGCAACTGAACCCACCCCCGCGCCGGAGACAACGAATGAGGCGATGGACCCGGCCAGTTCGCTGCACGATCTCTAAGAGACTGTCTGAAACGGG
>CAKZQX010000190.1 GCA_937141995.1 uncultured Chloroflexaceae bacterium
TTGCCTGCGCTTTTGGGCGTGGGCTATAAGCAGTGAGCATTCAAGACCGGCAGTGAGCGAGGACAGAAGCAGGCGGGCATCGCGGAAGCGGTCCCCCGGACACACTGGGCGCGGAGGCGCGCGGCATACTGCTCGATCCGCTCGTCGGCAACAGGCGGGGTCTGATCCAGGATGCGTCGGGTGTCGCGCCAGGCATGCCGAAACCAGCGATATCCATCGCCTGTGGATCGCTGCGACCACTCATCTGTCCACATCCGGCTTACGGCTGCGGTAAATTGTTGGCGGAGTTGTTCGGTTGCCCCCGGGCCGGGGGTGGGTATGCTACTCATCGGCTGTAATCCTTCCGTTTGCTCTCCCGAAGTTCCTTCTGAAGCATGGTTAAACTACTGCTCCTTCCATAAGTTCAATAAGGTACTCTGCAAAGGCCTGCCGAAAAGTAATCTAACCGTTAACAAGCCTAAGTATAGCAAAGCGTAAAGACAAATTTAACTAAAAAACCGTTAAGGTACCTTAAAAGTATTGAAATAGAAAACTTAAAAGCGTTTATTTATTTGTTTTTTTCTGATATAGAAACAAACCGCTTATATGACTATTTTGATCAAGATTATGTACAACCTTGATCTCTACATATTGCCCAGGGTATGTTGCGGGTATTGCTCGGAGTCTAGCAGCATGATTCACTCAAAACTATGAAGCACTCCACACAAGCGGAGGAAGCAGGGAAACTACCGTTTGCAACCGGCAATGTATCCAGATAAAAATAGTGAAAGATTTCCGGAATTACCGATCGTATTGGCCTGATTCGTGCTACAATATGCCCGGCACAATGAGCCGGCAATCATTGCATACGCTATCCGGGAGACGACAATGGCGGGGCAGGCAGAGGATCGACTGGACGTATTAGCCCGGGTCGGGCTGTTTCGCGCATTTGATCCGGAGCAGTTACGCCAGGTGGCCGCCCGGCTCAAGCAGCAGCAGTATCGCAAGGGCGATATTATCTTCCAGCAGGGTGATCCGGGGATCTGCCTCTACATCATTGCGCAGGGCCGGGTGCGGGTTTACCTCTCGAGTGCCGATGGCCGTGAGGTGACGATTCGGATCTACGAAACGGGTAGCCACTTTGGGGAGTTCTCCGTGTTCGATGGTGCGCCCCGTTCGGCGAGTGCCGCCGCCCTGAGCAACGTGTCCACGTTTGTGCTCTACCGCGATGATTTCCTCGATCTGCTACGCACCAACTTCGACCTGGTAGAGCGGGTGTTGACTTTCCTGACCGAGCGCCTGCGCTACACCACCACCTACTCGGAGCATCTGGCCTTCCTGAGTGCCCCGGCGCGTGTGGCGGCGCAACTGCTCCAGCTTGCCAATCCTGATGCCCAACCGGAGCCACTACGCCTGAAGGTGACGCAGCAGGATCTGGCAGCGCTGGCCTGCACCTCGCGTGAGTCGGTCAACTATGCCCTGCGTGACTTTGCCGAGCGCGGCATAATCCGGATTGAACGTGGCGCGGTCGTCATCCTTGATCCGGCGGCGCTGAAAGATGCGATCAGTTAATACCAGTTTGCCGGCAAACCAGCAATGCGCCGAAATGGGGGCACGAAGTGCAGAGCAGCCCATGCCCGTTCAACATCTCGGCGTCCGCGGTGTCCGCTGTGGCTATGACAACAAATCGGTTAATATCCGGTAAAACTGCTGGTTTCCTCGATTATTATTTTATCTCCTCGTCCATTCATAAAAAATTCAGACAGGTAGCGTACTATCGGCCTGTGAAAAGAGTTGCGGCGTTGTCCAGTTGCTGCTGAATGCGTATGTTCGTTCACACGGATTTTTTCTGTGAACTACTTCATAGACCCGATCAGTGCGCCGGTAGTAGACTACAGCGTGTATCCATAGGAAAACCAGCCGATTACCGGGTGAACGTCGCTGCCGGCTTCCATTTCCAGCCCGGCAAACCCTCAGGCAAGAGATGTGTATACAGGGAGGAAGACCATGCATATCCGTCTTCGTCAGCAGCACGCGCGCGGCACGCAATGTATCAACCGATGGTTCTGGTTTGTACCACTCCTGGCCCTCCTGCTGGGCCTGGGCATAGTTGTGGTAGCCCCTCCCGATGTTCAGGCCGATGATCCCGCTTTTTTTCTCCGGCGCGCCTTTGGACCAACTGCCGACGCGACGGAGGCGGTGGCGCTGGGGGATGTCGATGGTGATGGCCACCTTGATCTGGTCGTCGGCAATGGAATTGGCCTGCCCGGTCTGGTCTATCTCAATGACAGCCGGGGCAATTTCTACAACGGCCCGGTCGATTGTGCGCCCCCGCCTGCCGGTGTGCGCTGCCTGGGTGACGCATCCCGCAACCTTACCGCCGTAGCGCTGGGTGACATCGACGGCGATGCCGATCTGGATATTGTTACGGGTTATGCCAATGCCGGTAACGCCAGCATCATCTACCTGAATGACGGCACCGGGCAATTCCACTCCGGCCCGGTCACATGCGGGACAACGCCCGACGTTCGCTGCTTCGGCGATGACCGTGGCGGGATCGTCGAGGTATACGCTGTTGCCCTGGGCGACCTGGATGGTCGGGATGGCCTGGATATTGCGCTTGGTCTCAACGGCGGTCAGAATGCTATATTTTTCAACGATGGTGACGGCGGTTTCTTTAATGGAACGCTCAACTGCAACAATCAGTCATCACAGGTGCAATGTTTTGGTGTCGGATACGACAGCACCTGGAGCCTGGCCCTGGGCGACCTGGATAGGCAGAATGGCCTGGACATCGTGGTGGGCAACCATGAATCGGCGAATCTGGTTTTCTTCAACGATGGAACCGGCACATTCGCCGACGGGCCGTTGACCTGTGGGGCCACCGCGAATGTCGCCTGCCTCGGCGTGGCCGCCGACAAGACCAGCGGCGTGGCGCTTGGCGATATCGACGGCGACCAGGATCTCGACATCCTGGCGAGCAATACGGAAGCGCAGAATACGCTCTACCGAAATGCCGGTAACGGCACCTTTGCTACCGGCGAGCGCTTTGGCAATGCGACTGATCCCAGCCTCAGCCTGGCTCCGGCCGACCTGGATAGCGATGGCGACCTGGATGTGATTGTCGGCAATCAAGACCGGCAGAGTGTGGTCTACCTGAACGATGGAACGGGCGATCTGGGGGATACGCAGACCTTTGGCTCCGGTACGGGCATGCCCAGCAGTGTGACGGCCGGTGACCTGGACAGTGATGGCGACCTGGATGTGATCGTCGGCAACCGCAGCCTGCAGAACGAGATCTATGTGAATAACGGCGCGGGGAGCTTTGCCGCTAGCGCCAACCGGCCATTTGGCGGCGCGTCCGACCGGAATGTCAGCATTGCTACCGGCGACATGAACGACGATGGCTACCTTGATCTGGTTGTCGGCAAGCTGTTCCAGCAGCACGCGCTCTACCTGAATGATGGGGCCGGCGCATTCACATCGGCGAGCTTTGGCAACCCGGCGGAGGCTTACCAGGATCTCGCCGTTGCTGATATCGACGGTGACGACGATCTGGATATTGTTGTCGCCGCCAATGGTGGCCAGAATGCCGTCTTCTTGAATGACGGCACGGGCAGCTTCCATACGGGCGGGTTTGTCTGCGGCGTGACGGCCGGGGTGCATTGCTTTGGTACCGGCGCTGATGCCACCGCGAGTGTTGTGCCGGTCGATCTGAATGGCGATGAACATCTGGATATTGTCGTCGGCAATGCCGCCAACCAGCAGAATGCGGTCTATCTGAACGACGGTAGCGGCCGCTTCGACACTGGTCCGGTGGTATGTGACGACTCGCCGGATGCGGCGGTACGCTGCCTGGGTAGCGGTGCTGACACAACCCGCAGCATTGCCGTCGGTGACATTGACCGGGACAGCGACCCGGATCTGCTTGTCGGTAATGAGCAGCAGTCCAACACGCTCTATCTGAATGACGGCGCAGCAAATTTTACGGCCGCCGCCACCGTTGG
>CAKZQX010000191.1 GCA_937141995.1 uncultured Chloroflexaceae bacterium
CTCCGGCAGGGTGGAAAAAACCATCCTTTTGCACACACATTGTTGCACAACGTGCAAAAATGTGTGTGAAAAAGAAAAACAGGACCATGCTGCCGCAGGCGAAGCGGACTTCCATCGGGTGAAACGCCCGGTTTGCATGCCCACCGCGTAACACCCGATGTTATACCAACTGGTCACCCGACCTTGCGCTCATACTGTCGCCCGCCAACGACCCGCAGCATAGGGCGCGGCGCAGGCTCCGGCAAATTGATAACCACCGATGGCATTTCGTCCGGTAGTTGGGTAAAGACAACCGAGTTATCAATGCCATACCCAACCGAGATATTCCCGTCGGCGTGCCAGTCGTTCATCCATTCCTGTCCATTTACCAGATAACGGTAATGATAGGCCTGTCCGGCATCCAATTCCAGCGTGACACTCCAGGTAACATCGCCGAGCCGTAAGGGCGTTGCCGTATTACTCCAATGATTAAAATCACCAACCAGGTGAATAGTATCGGCCCAGATAGCGGCAGGAAGTGAAAAATTCACGCGAACTTTACCAACATTGCCTGGTTCCTTGGTTATCATGGTATGACTCCCTTGTCATTCCAATGCGCTTGACATATCCTTCACAATCACCGTGGGGATGGTCTGGCACAGATAGCGCTACGGGGAAGACGAGAGTAGGAGTAGCAGGCAATCAGCGCCGGGACGATAGTTTTTGAAACCGATTGTAATGAGGTTGTTAAAACCTGGTTATAGCTTACCCGATAGAGCGCGCCATGGCTATGCGTAGACCTACGTAATTCTGGGAAGAGATGGGTACTATCTTTCCGCGTGAGCCCGGATAGGTGAGTACAATCACCTGCGCCGATAGAGACGCTATCTCCTACCGTCTCTGTCGGCAGGACGATAAATAGGTACATAGACGGAGATGATCCCCCCCAAAAGTCCTATTTCCTTCATTCGTTGCCTGTGCTATAGTTGCCAACGGTACAAAATGTTGTACCACTTGTTGACTCTGGCACTGCGGCCTGGGCCACCCTGGTGAAGAATCTGCCGCTGTGCTCTGTTTGCCACTGTCATCCTTCGTGCAGCGGTTCTCTCGGTCTCTACGCCACTTCATCAGGAACGTCCGGCTGCCGGGAGGTATGTATGGAACAGAACAGAATACTGGAACGCTACTGGTGCGCCACGGTTCACGGCTATCCCATTGTGGTTGAGGAACATCGGAGCGACATGGCATATACGATTGAGTTTTATGATGGGCGCGCATATCCGTATGGCGATGGACAGAAGATCACGTATCTACCCGATGGTGAACGTCTGACGGTAGAAATGCTGTTAGCGAAACATGCAGCATAAGGCGCACATCAGTCCATATAACAAATTGAGTTGATTTTACGCTGGGTGTAACTCAGCCCGGAACGCCACCAGGCATATGCCTGGCGGCGTTTTTGATTCCGTAGATCTGCGTAGACACAACTTGCAACGGCATACCTCCCGGTTGTGTAAACCAGATCACAGTCCTGCCTGACCTCATCCTGTTATGCTTTTCATACGAATACCGAGCCGGATTTTATATGGCATGAATTACGCGATGCAGTCGTATTTCGGTCTGTTGACCGCCCAAAAGCCGCTTCGCCTGCGGCAGGCAATTTCGCCTCCGGCAGGGCAGAAGATTCCATGCTTGTTTGTGAACAAGCTATATCAGGACCATGCTGCCGCAGGCGAAGCGGGCTTCCAGCAGGTGAAACGTCCGCGTTGCATGGCAACCGCGTAACTCCTGCCATATGAACAGGACTTACGCGGTCGGTTCATCAAACCGGGCGTTTCACCCGGTGAACGGCAGAATCGCCTGCGACAGCATGGTCCTGTTTTTATCTTTTTCACAAAACATTTGCACCGGGTGCAAATGTTTTGTGAAAAAGATAAGAATCTTCCACCCTGCCGGAGGCGAATCGGGGCGTTCATCCAGATGAACATCTGATTTGGAACCGACCGCGTAACTCGTGTCATATGATACTTCTCTCAGGAGCGATCAATGCATAAACGACTGATTGCCGGATTACTACTCGGCACCCTGATCTTGACTGCGTGTGGTGGGAGCGGGTCTGTCGCGCCCGCTGCGCCTGCAGAATCCGTAACCCAGGCGGAATCCGAATCGACAGGAACATCTGCCAACCCAACCGACGCAGCAACGAGCATCACCGCGCCGGCAGTAACCCTCGAATCGGGCAGCGTGGAGCGTCCATCCTGGGCCAATGCTAACTGGAAGACCAATTTTGCCCGCCACAGTGTCCCTTTCGATGAGATTATGTCCGGTGGTGTGGGGCGCGATGGTATTCCCTCCATCGATGCGCCGGAATTTATCGGCAACACGGAAGCGCAGGAGTGGCTGGCCGATAACGAGCCGGTCATCGCGCTGGAGATCGACGGCGATGCGCGCGCCTACCCGCTGCAGATCCTGACCTGGCACGAGATTGTGAACGATACCGTCGGCGATGTGCCGGTTGCCGTAACCTTCTGCCCGCTCTGCAACTCGGCCATCGTTTTTGACCGGCGCGTGGCCGGGGAAGTCTACAAGTTTGGTGTGTCGGGCCTGCTACGCAACTCCGACCTGGTGATGTATGACCGCACCAGCGAGTCACTCTGGCAGCAATTCACCGGCGAGGCGATTATCGGCGACCTGACCGGCACACAACTGACATTCCTGCCATCCAGCCTGATCAGCTTTGCCGACTTCCAGGCGGCCTACCCTGAGGGCCAGGTTCTGGCGCAAGACACCGGCTTCAACCGGCGCTACGGCGTAAATCCCTACACCAACTATGATGCCGGCGGTGGAACGCCATTCCTGTTTGATGGGGAAATTGATGAGCGCCTACCGGCAATGGAGCGGGTGGTGGCAGTGACACTTACGAAAACAGATGGCACAACGGTGGATATGGCCTACCCGCTCAACTCTCTGGTGGAAGCGGGCGTTATTAACGACACCGAGCATAACCTGGCAGTCTTTCACCGGCCGGGAACCAGCAGTGCGCTCGGAGCCACTCAGATCGCCGAGGGCGCAGATGTTGGCGCGGCAGGCGTATTTGACCCGCGCCTCGACGACCAGACGCTGACCTTCCGCCGCGAAGGGGCAACCATTGTGGATGAGCAGACCGGCAGCACCTGGAATATCCTGGGGGAGGCAACCGGCGGCGCACTCGAAGGCCGCCAACTGACGCCGATCATCCATGGCAACCATTTCTGGTTTGCCTGGGCCGCGTTCCACCCGGATACGCTTGTCCATAGTCCGTAGTTCACGGAACAACCGATCCACAACACAACAAGGCCCCCGGGGGTTCTTCCCCGTGGAGGCCTTGTTGTGTTGTTGGGGGGAATGTGAAGAGAGTGTAGCATAACGATGGAGATATGTGCGTTGTGATTTGGTAATAGAATGGTAAAAGTGACAATTACTTTTTGACACCCGCCCGCCTCTCGTTCATACTATAAAGATACCATTCCTCTTCGGCTACAACCGGCGGAGCAATCTATGATACCGACAACCTATGTGCGGCTCTTCCTGGTACGCCACGGAGAAGCCGCCGCAAATGTTGAGATGCGCTACCTGGGAAGCCAGGATGACGCATTGACTGAACGCGGAACCCGGCAGGCGGAGCAACTGGCGCATGCGCTCGGCCAGTTGCCCATTGCAGCAGTCTACACCAGTCCCCTGCGCCGCGCTGCTATGACTGCCGCCGCGATTGCCCAGGCATGCAACCTTCCGGTCCAGGCGGACGTCCGTTTACGCGAAGGAGCATTTGGCGCATGGGAAGGTCTGACGCGGGCCGAGGTGCTGGCCCGCAGCGAGCATGATGCCGCACTGCTGGCGCAGTGGGAGCATGATCCCGGCTGCGCGCCGCCGGAGGGCGACTCACTCGAAACCATACAGACCCGCAGCCTGGCATCTATCCACGATCTGCAAGCCCACCATACGGGGGACTGGATCGTCCTGGTCAGTCA
>CAKZQX010000192.1 GCA_937141995.1 uncultured Chloroflexaceae bacterium
AAACGTCAGCCCATGCCAGAGCGCCAGTTCAATCTCGGCGGCGTGCCCGGTCATGGCGGCAGTCGCCGGTTGGATCACCATCGTAGCAATGCCGGGAACCAGCCCCAGAAACAGCCCGGCACCGGCCAGCACCACCGGACCCAGCCACATAGTCAGCGGCGCTTCGTGGGGATGTTTCGGCGTCTCCGTTGCCGGGCCGATAAAGGGCCGCAGTCCCACGATCCCCGCCGCGCCCACGTAGAAGATATTTGCCAGCACCGCCACGCCAATCAGCAGATACTCGGTGAAGTGCGCTTCCAGGGTGGCCTCGTAGAGCAACTCTTTGCCGATAAACCCCAGGAAGGGCGGCAGGCTCGCCATGGACAGCGCGGCAATCCAGGCGGCTCCGGCGGTAATCGGCATCGCACGCCGCAGCCCGCCTAACTCATCAAGGCTGCGCGTGCCGCTCTCATGATCAATCGCCCCGGCCACCAGGAAGAGCGCGCCCTTGTAGAGCGCATGCCCCAGCAGGAACACCAGCATCGCCTCGGCTGCCAGTTCCGTGCCTACACCGATCAGCATCACCAGAATCCCCAGGGCGCTAACCGTGGAGTAAGCCAGGATGCGTTTGATATCCACCTGTTGCCAGGCCAGAAACGCGCCCAGCAGCATCGTCACCGCGCCGACACTCGTAACAGTGTACTGCCAGGCCGGGGTGCCACTCAGCGTCGGGCTCAACCGTGCCAGCAGATAGATGCCCGCCTTGACCATTGTTGCTGAGTGGAGATAAGCACTGGCCGGGGTCGGCGCGGCCATGGCATTGGGCAGCCAGAAGTGAAACGGAAACTGCGCCGATTTGGTGAACGCGCCCAGCAGGATCAGCCCCAGAATCGGCAGGTAGAGCGCATCGCCGCGCACTAGCGCGCCCGCACCGGCCAGCGTGGATATCTCCATGCTCCCGCCGACCTGCGCCAGGAGGATCAACCCTGCCAGCAGGATCAGCCCACCCGCGCCTGTCACCAGCAGCGCCTGCCATGCCGCTGCGCGCGACTCCTCCTCCTTATGCTCAAACCCGATAAGCAGGAAGGAGCTAAAACTGGTCAACTCCCAGAAGACATAAAGCGTAATCACATTGTCCGCCAGCACCAGACCGAGCATCGAGGCCATAAAAATGAGCGTAAACGCATAGAAACGGTCGATATGCTCGTCCTCAGCCAGGTAGCCCGCCGTGTAGAGAATGACCAACGTGCCGATCCCGGTGATCAGCAGGGTAAACAGTAAACTCAACCCGTCCAGATAGAATGAGAGATTAACGCCGACACTGGGAGCCCAGGCATAGGAAACACGCAAAACCTCGCCTGCCATGATCGCCTCGATCTGGCTGACGAAGTAGATGAACAGGCCCAGGGGGAGCAGTGCAATCAGCCACCCTGTGGCCCCGCGCCCGATCCGTCGTAACCAGGGGGTTACTGACGAGAGCGCAAATCCCGACAAAACTGCTGCAAGCATGAAATCTTTCCATGTGTTATGACAACACTATCAGCAGATGCATATTGAGTTGTTGGAGTAGGATGGATCTTGCAGGTATTATAACAAGATCTGCGGCATTCGGTGTCAGCGGTGATCGTCAGCTTCCGCTCTTCCGGGTAGCGGGCTACCTTGCGGAATACCGCGCCGCTTACGTGTTATCACACCTCTCGCGCAGCAGGCGGAACCAGCGGTAGCCATATCCCTCCAGGGGAATCCGGTGCGCACCATCACTAAACGGCTCATACAGATGATCGCCAAAGAGATCACACAGATGCCGGCTCTCGTCGGCATTTACATCAAGCGTTACCGTGCATGCTTCCGCTGCGAGGTTATGAATAGCAACGACCACACCCCCGCGCCACGTACAGCGATGGGCAAACACCTGAGGCAGATTCGTATGGATAATCTCCCAGTCCCCCCAACCAAACTCCGGACAGTTCTTGCGTGTACGGATCATGCGTTCCACCGTATTTAACAGCGAGCCGGGATCACGCTGCTGGCGCGCAACATTGATTCGCTCAAAGCCATACTGCCCACCGCTGAGCACCGGGCGCACCAGTTCCTCCGCCGGCACAGTCGAGAAACCGCCGTTGGGCTCATCCGACCACTGCATCGCAGTGCGAATGCTGGTGCGTTCTTCCAGGCTTAGATCGTCGCCCATGCCGATCTCCTGCCCATAGCGCAGGACGGGCGTACCCGGCAAGGTAAACATCAGGCTGTAGGCCAGACTAATGCGCCGCTGGTCGCCATTCAGGAGCGGCGCAATCCGGCGGCGCAGTCCCCGCTGATAGATCCAGGCTGCCTCGGGTACATTGAGCGCCTGACAAAGTTCCTGCTGCTCCGCATCGGATAGCCGGCCCAGATCCAGTTCATCATGGTTGCGGGTAAAGTTGACCCACTGCCCGGTATGGGGAATCTGGGGGAGACTCTGCATCCCTTGAATAAGCGGCTCAGCAGACTGACGCGCGAGTGCCAGGAACATCCGCTGGTTCCCGATAAAGTTAAACAGCATATGCATGCGATTGCCGTCACCAAAATATTCGGGAATCAAATCGGTGGAAACATTCGCCTCGGCCAGCAGAATAGCATCGCCGCGCCGCCAGGAGAGAAACTCGCGCAACTCTTGCAGATAGGCATGCCGATCAACCACCTCGGCCTGCTCTTCAATACCCTTGAGTTCGATCAGGAAGGGGGCCGCATCAATACGAAACCCGGAGACACCTAACTCCAGCCAGAAGCCCATAATCTTGGCAATCTCCTCGCGTACGGCGGGATTGGCAATATTCAGGTCGGGCTGGTGCGCATAGAAGCGATGCAGGTAGTAGGCTTCGGCCTGTTCATCA
>CAKZQX010000193.1 GCA_937141995.1 uncultured Chloroflexaceae bacterium
TGTCCGGTGGATCAGGGCACCCAGCATGCCGTGGGACCGACGCGAATCATCTTTTTAGACAGTCTCTAAGCGAATCAGACAGAGACAATGACACAACAACCTGCGAGAAGTATATGCTTTGACCGGGCTCCTGTGTCTCATTATTACACGGGTTACACGGTCGGCTATTTACGAGGTAAAAAGCGGCTTCCACCTCCGGCAGGATGGGTAGCACCGTCGCGCAGGTGTGCCGATAGTTTTCCAAGCTGTGCCGCGTGGCGACAAAGCTGCCGGGTAGGGTTGATCAAAACCAGTCGCCGGTTGCACAGATAGGCATACCAATTGCCGGACTTGCCCGGCGCGCATGCTTTGTGAAGCATGCGTTGACTGGTACCGCTCACCATGCCCTGCCGATAATGAATAAATCAGGAGGATACCTATGCGCTACTGGAAAAGTTATCGGATGCGGTTGCTACCGGGATTGCTCGTACTGGTGTTGCTGAGTGCCTGTGGTGGGGCACCGACAGCCCCCGAAGCTGCTGCGACAGTCTCTCCAACGGCGACAGCAACGATTGCCTCCAGCGCATCTTCCGCTTCCACCGACCAGTTTAACCCCGATAGCGAAGCTGACAGCATCAACTTTGACCAGCTTGATACCCTGCTTGGCCCGGTGCCGGAGATCAGTCGTTCCTACCAGGTTGGTGTCGTGCTCAAATTTCTGGGCAACCAGTATTGGGAACTGCTGGCCGCCGGCATGCGTGATCAGGCGGACGGATATGGCATAACGTTGGATGTGCGAGCGGCCGAGTCCGAGGCAGATCAGTTTGGACAACTGGTGCGTATGGATGCAATGCTGGAGGAGGGCTATGACGCCATTCTTATTTCGCCCCAGACTGATACTAACCTCCTGCCGGCGGTCGAACGCGCAGAAGCGGCCGATGTACTGGTGCTCAATGTAAATGACGCCGTGCTGCCCGATGCACAGCACTGGGTTGGTCCCAACCAGTATGAGAACGGCGTGCGCGTGGCGCGTTACCTGATCGAAACCCTGCCGGACGGCGGGCAGGTCGCGGTCATCGAGGGTCAGGCGGGGGTTTATGCCGCCCGGCAGCGGACCCAGGGCTTTCGGGATACCCTGCAAGACACACCGTTTCAGGTCGTTGCCGGCATTCCTGCCGATTGGGATGCGCAACAGGCGGCAGATGCCGCTACTGCCATTCTGGAACAGTACCCCGAACTCAAGGCATTCTACTGCAACAATGATATTATGGCGCTGGGAGTGGTCGATGCGCTGAAGGCGACCGGCCGGCTTGATACGGTGATGGTGTTTGGCACTGATGG
>CAKZQX010000194.1 GCA_937141995.1 uncultured Chloroflexaceae bacterium
GCGGCGGTGGCCTGGGGCAGCAGCGCGTACACACTGCGCAGTGGCGTCATCGCCTGGTCAATCCGCGTCCCGGCCCAGTCGCGGCGGGGGAAGCGGCGCAGGTTGGGCAGCGTCATCATGCCCAGCAGCACCGGCAGGGCGGATGGACTGCCGGCGGGGAGCAGGCTGATCACGGGAAAGCTCGTCTCAACATGCCCCGGCAGATAGCCCGTCGCAAACTGCTCCAGCGTCAACTCCGGGGAGAGGGCGCGGAACCCCGACTGCATTAGCGCGGAGACGGAGATGCCCGCCAGGATCGTCTGCGCCACCAGCAGATATGCGCCCGTGCGGGCGGTGCGATAGAGGAAGAAGCCGACCATGCCACTGCCGAGCGCGGCGAAGGGCCGGCCCATGATCAGTAGCGCGATCCCGGCAATGCCAAAACCCACCCCGCAGATCTGGCCCGACCGCGCCGCAAACCGGGTAGCCCTAATCATGTCGTCAGTCAGGAACCAGCCGATGGCCCGCAGGATCCGTCCGCCATCCAGCGGATAGCCGGGGATCAGGTTGAAGACAGTTATGATTGCATTCGCCATGCCCAGGTGGAAGATCAGGGTGCCGGCTGGTTGCCAGGCGGCGGCGACACCGGTTGTACCCATGCGCAGCCAGATCAGCCCGCACAGTCCCCCTAACAAGAGATTGACCAGCGGCCCGGCGACAGCAATCGCAAACTCGGCGGTGGGATCGGACGCCGCATTGTCTACTTCGGCGGTACCCCCCAGCGCGAAGAGCACGATGCCGCGCACCGTCAACCGATAGTGGCGCGCAACCAGCGCATGCCCCAGTTCATGCAGCAGCACCGAGCCGGCGATCAGCAACCCCATGAGCAGCGCCGTTGCCCATGCGTTCAGGCCCAGGCGCATCCCGGCGTAGATTGGCTCAAGCAGGATAATGATCAGGGCAAAGATAAGCAACCAGCTCCAGTGAATACGCACTGGAATGGTTGCTATCCGAATGAGTGGCAGCGAGCGGTGGAACATAGAGAGAACAAAGAACAAAAGAACAAAGAACAAACGGACACAGAACAAAGCACGTTAATTGCATCGCCGGTGGGAACGTGTTTGTTCTTTGTTCTGTGCCTGTTTGTTCTTTCTAGCGGTTCACTACTTCTCGAGCGCTACCGGCATATAGAACCGATTGGTATACTCGGCAATCATGCGGCGCATGCTGAACTGCGGCGCGCAGGTGACAATCGACTCCTTGCAGATATCCACCCAGCGATTCGGGATACCGGCGGCGTCACGATCATAAAACGCGGGTATCACTTCGTTTTCCAGCGTTTCATAGAGCGACACGGCGTCGTTCCAGTCCTGCTCTTCCTGGTTGCTATACTCGCGCTCTTCGCCGATGGCCCAGCCGTTGCGCCCGTTGAAGGCTTCCGGCCACCAGCCATCGAGAATACTCAGGTTGGGCACTCCGTTGAGGCTGGCCTTCTGCCCGCTGGTACCGCTGGCCTCGTGTGGGCGACGCGGGTTGTTGAGCCAGACATCCACCCCCTTAACCAACTCGCGCCCGACGGCGATGTCATACTCCTCCAGGAAGATAATCCGCCCGGCCAACCCCGGTTGCAGCGAAAGCTGGTAGACGCTCTGGATAAAGTGCTTGCCCGGATCATCCTTGGGATGCGACTTCCCGGCAAAGATAATCTGCACCGGACGGTTGGGATTGTTCAGAATGGCCTTAAGCCGCTCCAGATCCTTGAAGATCAACGTAGCCCGCTTGTAGGTGGCAAAACGCCGCGCAAAGCCGAGCGTCAGCACATGCTCCTCCAGGATCGGCCAGATTGCCGGGGGCTGCCCCAGATGCACAAACCGCTGGCGGGTGCGCTCGCGGGCGAAGGCCATCAGGTTGCGCCGCAGTTGCTGCTTGGTATCCCAGATGGTCTTATTCGGCACATCGTAGAGCTTCTTCCACATCTCGCCATCGTCAACCCGATCCTCCCAGTCATTGCCCAACGCCTCATTGTAGACCTTGCGCAGTTCGGGAGCCAGCCAGCTTGCGGTATGGACGCCGTTGGTGATCGAAGTAATCGGCACCTCGTCCTGACTCTTCTCCGGGAAGAGCCACTGCCACATCCCCCGCGCCACATGGCCGTGCAGCTTACTCACGCCATTGCGATGGGTCGAGAGATTAATCGCCAGCGCGGTCATAGCAAAAGTCGGTCCCCAGTCCTGCTCCTGCCGGGCCACATTCATAAACTCATCGCGGTTAATTCCCAGTTGCGGCCAGAACTGCCAGAAAAACTTCTCGATCATGGGGAAGGGGAAGGCATCATTCCCGGCAGGCACCGGTGTATGCGTCGTAAAGATCGTATGTGACTTCACCTGCTGCATGGCCTGCTCAAACGACATCCCCTGCTGCACCAGCTCGCGCGCCAGTTCCAGCACCAGGAAGGCCGAGTGCCCCTCGTTCATATGCCAGACCGTTGGCGCGATCCCCAGCTTGCGCAGCGCACGCACGCCACCGATCCCCAGCACCGTCTCCTGGGCCACGCGCATCTCCTGGTCGCCGCCGTAGAGCCGCGCCGATAGCTCGCGGTCCTGCGGGCTGTTGGGATGAATATCAGTATCCATCAGCAACAGCGGAACCCGTCCCACCTGGATGCGATACACCTTGGCAAAAATGGTACGCCCCGGCAGTTCCACATCCACCACCACCTCATGCCCGTCATCCGTCAGCGCGGGCGAGGCCGACACATCGGCGAAATTCATCTTGGTATACTCGGCAAACTGCCAGCCACTCTGGTCAAGACGCTGCCGGAAGTAGCCCTGCGGGTAGATAAACCCGACCGCCACAAACGGCAGATCCATATCACTGGCTTCCTTGACATGGTCGCCGGAGAGAATACCCAGACCGCCGGAATAGATCGGCAGCGACTCGTGCATTCCAAACTCGGCACTAAAGTAGGCAATCGTCTTACCCTGCACACCCGGGTAATGTCGGGTAAACCAGGTGTCCTTTGATCCCACATAGGCGTCAAAGTCGGCCATGACCGCATCATACTGCTGCAAAAACTCTTGATTTGCAACAATCGTTTCAAAGCGGTGCTGACGAACCTCCCGCAAGAAACGCACCGGATTGTGATAGACCAGCTCCCACAGGTCAGGATCGATCTGCTGATAGAGCCTACGCGCCTCCGGGTGCCAGCTCCACCAGAGGTTGTACGCCAGTTCTTGCAGGCGCGCAATTCGATCCGGGATGGGGGTAAACAGCAACTGACGTGTGTCCAGCGTCATGTGAACTCCTTCGTCGCATATTCTGCCTAGAACTCAACGATTCACGCATTGGGGATACCAGAGCATTGGGCAGACGTATACCCACATGCTGCTGCGTGTTCTATCATAAACCCTCGTGACGACCGTTGTACGTGAATATGTGAGGGCGCGACTCCCAGGGATACACTATCATACTCTATCTTGCCCCGGTGGTCAATTTGTGCCACTGCG
>CAKZQX010000195.1 GCA_937141995.1 uncultured Chloroflexaceae bacterium
CCCGCCGTTCAAAGCCCTCTTTGATGGTGCGCCGTACGTCATCCGGATCGGTAATAAACATCTCATGGATGTAGAGCACGCTACGATCTTTGGATACATCCAGGCTCAACGTGCCCGGTGTCAGGGTAATCAGGCAGGCCAGCAGCGTAATTTCATAACTGGTACGCACATCCAGCGGTACCGCCACCACTCCCGGCCGTTTGTAGTGTTTGGGTGTGACGACATCACGCGCCACCCGCAGGTTTGCCAGGAACAGTTCCCAGAGAAAAAACAGAATCAGCTCGATCACCAGCCACACTTTAAACAGGATTTTTCTGATAGTCTGCATCGTCAGGCTCCCATCACCGCCTCGATATACTCGGAGGGTTGCAGCAGTTGTTCGGAGGCCGCCATTGCCAGCAGCAACACCGGCTCGGCCACCAACCCGATCAGTATCGTCAGTAGCGTCAGAATAATAATCGGCAGCACCAGCACCCGCATCCGGCCCATGTTCTGGTTGGCCGCAGCCCCGGCAACCAACTTCTCAGAGGTGTCCGGTAACGGCTTCCAGAAGGCTTCATTCCAGATCTTGGTCATTGAGAAGAGCGTCAGCAACCCGACCAGCAGCGCGGCGGCGACAATCACATACTGTTCAATCTCCAGGCCGGCTCGCACCAGGGTATACTTGGCCCAGAATCCGGAGAGCGGCGGAATGCCCGCCAGTGAGAGCGCCGGAATTAAAAACAGGATCGATAGTCCCGGATAGGCCCGGTACAACCCGCCCAACTCCTTTAGTTCATAGGTACCGCGCAGCCGCTCCACCGCGCCACTGATCAGGAAGAGATTTGTTTTCACGATGATGTGATGCACAATATAAAACACCGATCCGGCAATTGCCAGTGGTGTAAACAATCCTAATCCCATGATCATATAGCCAATCTGGCTGACGATATGAAACGAGAGAATCTTGCGAAACTCATACTGCGCCGCCGCCCCCAGCACGCCCACCACCATCGTGAACCCGGAGAGCACCAGGATCAGCGTGTGCGTATAGCCGACATTCTGCGTGAAGAGCAGCGTAAACACACGGATCAGCGCATAAACGCCCACTTTGGTTAACAGCCCCGCGAAGATTGCCGAGACAGCTACCGGCGGTGTGTGATAGGACTCGGGCAACCAGAAGAAGAGGGGAAAGATCGCCGCCTTAATCCCAAAGGTGATCAGGAAGAGCATCGCCAGCGTTGTCACCAGTCCCGGCTCGGCCGTATTATGTAACTTGATCGCCAGGTCGGCCATATTCAGCGTGCCTACCACCCCATAGAGCACGCCCACCGCCGTCAAAAAGACTGCCGACGAAACCAGATTAATGGTGACATACTTGAGCGCGCCTTCCAGTTGCGCCCGCTCCCCGCCCAGTGCCAGCAGCACAAACGAAGAAATCAGCATCACCTCAAACCAGACATACATGTTAAAAATATCGCCGGTTAGAAACGCGCCTGACACCCCCATCAGCAGGATGTTGAGCAGCGGGTAGTAGCCAAACGACTCGCGCGCCGGGTCGATTCCCAACCCCGATAGCGAGTAGATCATGACGGCAAACCCCATCAAGGCCGTCAACACCACCATCGTGGCACTAAACAGATCGGCAACCAGCGTAATGCCGTAGGGCGCGGGCCAGTTGCCCACTTGCGTTGCCTGGATACCGTCACGCCAGACTGTCGCCAGCAGCAGTCCGGCGACGACCATCAGCGCGGTTGATCCCAGCAGGCTCAACCAGCGCTGCACCCGGCACGCGCGCCACGTCAGGATCAGGATGGCCGATGTTCCCAGTGGAATAATAATGGGCAAAACGAGCAGTAATTTCTGCATTCTGTTACGGTTCTTTCGATAAACTCAATCACAAATGCGTCACCGACTCTTCGGCGGGTTTGATCCGGTCCAGGTCATCGGTGCCGACCGACTGATAGACGCGGTGGAAGAGTACCAGTGCAAAGGCCAGCACCGCAAAGCTGATCACAATCGCCGTCAGAATCAGTGCCTGGGGCAGCGGATCAGCCACAAACATCACTATCTCCTCCGCACCCTCAGGGAGCAGCGGCGGCTCGGCCCGCGTCAACCCGCCCGAGGTAAAGATCAGCAGATTGACCGCATGACTCAGGAGCACCAGGCCAATAATCAGCTTGACAATACTGCGCCGCATCATCATATACAGGCCGGCGGCAAACAGGCCCCCGACAACAATTGCCAGGACTACCTCCATAGGTTACTCCTCCGCCAGATTCAAAATAATTATCATCAGCACCCCCAACACCACCAGGTAGACTCCCACATCGAACACCATGGGCGTGCCAATCTCCAGGTGCCCCAACAGGGGTATGGGTATCTCCACCCACTTGCCGGTAAGAAACGGCTTTCCCGTCAACAGCGACACGCTACCGCTTGCCAGCGCCAGGAGCAACCCGGACCCGACCAGCAGCGGCGGGTCAACCGCCAGTCGGTGTCGGGCAACCTGCACATTGTAGGCAATTGCCCACATTGCAAAGGCCGCCGCCGCCAGCAACCCGCCCACAAAGCCGCCCCCCGGATTGTTGTGCCCGCGCAACAGCAGAAAGATTGAGAAGAAGACCATCAGGGGCGACAGCAGGGGTGTTGCCGTGCGCATAATCAGTGAGGTCATTCGTCCTGCTCCTCTCGCACGTTGCGTTTGCTCAGAACGAGCTTGAGCAGCGCATAGACGCCCACCCCTGCCAGGGAGAGCACCGTAATTTCGCCCATTGTATCCAACTCCCGAAAGTCTACCAGGATGACATTGACAACATTGTGTCCATGCGCCTCAGGGTAACTCTTATCAATATAGAAATCGGAGATCGAAGGACTGAACTGGACGTTCGTTGCAATCAGCACCAGTGTGGCAATTAAGGTACCCGCCGTCAGCGCCACGGCGGCATCCCGAAGACGTGCGCGCCTGACCGTACCGGCTCCATAGCGCGGCAGCCGGTACAACACCAGCACAAACAAAATCACCGTCAGCGTCTCAATCGCAAACTGGGTCATTGCCAGGTCAGGCGCGCTAAACAGGACAAAGATGAGCGACATGCCATAGCCGACCACACCCAGCGCCGCAATCGCTGCCAGACGCGACCGCGCCCGCACCGCCATCCAGGCTCCAAACAGGATCAGCACACTCAATCCGGCTTCGTAGGGGCGAATCTCCTGAACAGTCAGGCTCTGCGGCAGATCGTTCAGGCGCAGCAGCGCAAACCCGACAAACCCGACCATCGTCAGCACAATGGTCAGCATGTAGTAGCGCAGGTAGCCATGCTGGATCAGGCGCGTCTGCTCGTGGGCAACCCGGTTCAGCCCATCCATTGCCCAGGTGTACCAGCGATCCGGCCCCCAGCGACTGAGTGAGGTCGGACCGGCCGCCAGTCGCATCAACCACGCATGACCAACGTAGACGCCGACACCCCCCGCAACGGTAATCACACTCAGGAGCAGCGTAAAC
>CAKZQX010000196.1 GCA_937141995.1 uncultured Chloroflexaceae bacterium
AGCTGGCGCACAAGCCGGCACTGATCGTGTCGGTGTCGGCGTCTGACAACGGCGCCTATCCGGTGATGGAGCTGCGCGGCAGCAGCTACAAGAACTGCCGCATCGTCTATCTGCCGGATGCGGTGGTACTGCACTACGAGGGGCGGAGCAGTGAGCAGGTGCCGGCGGGGCGCCATCTGCATTTTCAGCGGAGTAAGCTGCGCCTGGCCCGACGGATGTATGGCGCCCTGTTCACCGAGATGTTGCGGAGCTTTCTGCTGCTGGGCTACCTCTGGGAATTGCTGCTCGAGGCGGGCAAATATCTGCTGGGGCATCGCCGCACGCTCCGCCGCCGGCGGATCGGGGTCTACCTGACGGTGCTGCGGACGCGATTGCGGTAGGTTCTTGGAGTGCGGCAGCATGGCTGCCGCCAGGATATATGAAGAGACGAACAAGGACGAAAGACGTTGGATGTGACCGATACGAAACAGACTGACAGAGATCTGGAGCAGGCGGTATGGGCTGCCGGTCGCTGGTCGCGGCTCCTGGCCGACAACTGGTCGCTGCGCCCGGTGGATGAGTTTGCCCAGGGCTTTTACCCGCGCGATGTGGCCGATTGGCAGCCGACGCAGGTGCCCGGCCACTGGCAATTGCACCCCGGCCTGGAACAACATACCGGCCGCGTCGTTTATCGCTGCGACTTCAACCTGGACGAGCTACAGGCACAGCCGACTGCCCCGGATAGCACCTGGGACGGAGCGGGGCGGCGCTACTGGCTGCGCTTCAATGGGGCGTTCTACTGGTCGCAGCCCTATCTCAATGGGGTTGATCTGGGGCGGCATGAGGGCTACTTTCTTCCGTATGAGCGGGAAGTAACCGACTGGCTGGAGTCGGATAACACACTGCTGGTTGAGGTTGATTGCCCCGAGGAGCGCAATAAGTTTGGCAAGCGTATGATCACGGGGGTCTTCTCGCACTGGGATTGCCTGGACCCGCATGCCAATCCGGGGGGGATCTGGCTGCCGGTGGAATTGCAGCAGAGCGGTCCGGTGCGGTTGCAGGCGGTGCGCTGCCATACCGAGTCGTTTAATGAGCAGTTTGCTCAGTTGCGCTACACGGCTGAGGTTGATGCCGCGACCGCCGGATCGGTATTGGTGTGCTGGACTATCACGCCGCGCAATTTTGCAGGGCCGGCCCAGCGGGTGGAACAGCGGCGCATGCTGCGCGATGGGTTTCAGGAGATCCACGGCCTGTTCAAGCTGCGCGACCCACAGCTCTGGTGGACGCATGACCTGGGTGATCCCAACCTCTATACGATCACGCTGGAGGTGCTGCGTACCGAGATGGTCAGCGATATCTACAGCTTTAGCTTTGGTGTGCGGCACTTTGAAATGCGCCACTGGGTGCCCTATCTCAATGGTGTGCGCTTTCTGATCAAGGGCAGCAACTATGCCCCTGGTGATATGCGCATCGCCACCATGAATGCCGAACGTAGCATGCGTGATATGCATCTGGCGCGTGAGTGCCATATGAATCTCTTACGGGTGCATGCCCATGTCGATCACCCGACGCTCTACGAGGCCGCCAATGCTGCCGGGGTGCTGCTCTGGCAGGATTTCCCACTGCAGTGGCTCTACCACTCCACCATCCTGCCGGAGGCGCAACGGCAGGTGCGGGCCATGGTGCATCTGCTCTACAATCATCCGAGTATTGTCATCTGGTGCATGCATAACGAGCCGGTGTTTGTGGGCGATACCAAAGATGAGTCGTTGCGCACCCGCCTGCGAACCTACCAGACTGCCTTTGGCTTTAGCTGGAATCGTGATGTGATGGATACCCGGCTCAAACAGGTCGTCAGCCAGACCGATCCGCAGCGCATTGCCGTGCGTTCCTCGGGCGAGCTCCATGTGCCCCGCCTGCGGGCCGGCACCGATGCCCATATCTATTTTGGCTGGTACAGCGCCTACGGGACGCTGCACGATGGTGAGGTGCTGCGGCAGCGCTTTGTTGCCAATATTCAGTTTGTCACCGAGTTTGGCGCACAGAGTTTCCCAAATGTGGAAAGCTGTGTCAAGTTTATGCCTGCCGATATTACAGAAATTGACGTTGATCATCTGCTGCTGCGTCACAGCTTTCAGCCGGATATTATGGGGCACTGGATTGACTGGCGCGCGGCGCGTTCGCTGGAGGAACTGGTGACGATGACTCAGGACTACCAGATCTTCGTCAACCGCTTTTATATTGACCGTCTGCGCTATCACAAGTATCGTCCGACCGGCGGGATTGTGCCGTTTATGTTTTGTGACTCCTATCCGGCGGTTCTCTGGAGTATCATCGACTACTGGCGCGTGCCCAAGCGCTCCTACACGGCGATGCAGATGGCCTTCAGTCCGCAGTATGCCTTTACCCTTATTCCGCCCCGGGTGTTCCGAGTGGCCCAGCCGATCGATATTCCGCTCTATGTTGTGAATGATGCGCAGGAGCCGGTGCATGGCTTGCAGCTCTATGCGCAGTTGCGCGCGCCCGATGGCGCGGAGTTGGCAGAGGTTCAGCATACCCTGACGCTTGACGCCGATTGCCTGGCGCGCGAGATGGATCGCCTGCGGCTGACGCCAACGCAGCCGGGTAACTACACGCTGGAGGTGCAGTTGACCGGCGGTATGCGCAAGATTGAGCATGTCTACCAGATCGAGGTGGCCTGAACAGTGTGATACAATTCTACTGAACGATCTGGGGCAAAGGTTAGAATTTCTTGGTAGGGACGTGCTTCTGTGCGTCCG
Source organism: uncultured Chloroflexaceae bacterium (assembly GCA_937141995.1). GTDB lineage: Bacteria > Chloroflexota > Chloroflexia > Chloroflexales > Chloroflexaceae > CAKZQX01. The sequence goes on from CAKZQX010000196.1 coordinate 2,760, forward strand.
GATTGATCGACGCAGGAGCAAAACATTTTTTGTCCCCCAGTGGTAAGAGGCTGTCTGGAAAGGGTTTGTCATGGGATGTTGGCCCGGCCCCCCGTCCTGTCCGTCATGCGGGAGCGATCATGAAACA
>CAKZQX010000197.1 GCA_937141995.1 uncultured Chloroflexaceae bacterium
ACGGAGGCACCGGAGGCAACCGAAGAGCCTGCGCCAACCGATGCTCCCGCAGCCGGGGCGGCACCGACAGCCACCGAGGCACCGGCAGCGACGGAGGTGCCCGAGGCAACCGAGGCACCGGCAGCGGGCGCGGCTCCCGCAGCACCAACGGCTCCCGCACCAACGACTGCCCCCGCCGCGGGCGCGCCCGGCACTCTGCCGACCACCAGCACAACTTCTAACAATGGTACCCTGCTCGCCGTTATCGGCCTGCTGCTGCTGGCAAGCGGTGGTGGCCTGCTGCTGGCCCGCCGCCGGCGCGCGTAACATCGGACACATTCTACACGCCCCAGGCGTCCCGGCTGATGAATGTTGAATAACCTGTCTCATCCGGGTAAGAGAGAGACCAGACAGCTCTTCGGAGACCGTCTGGTCTCTTTGTGTATCTGGCTTTTTGTCACCGTTACAGGCGTTACGTGGTGCAGCTTATTTCGATCTGGTGACCGACCCGGACGTCAGCTTCGCTGGCGGCAGCACGGTACTTTTATATTCTTTCGCACAAAAAATTTGCACTTCGTGCAAATTTTTTGTGCGAAAGGATGGAATCTTCCACCCTGCCGGAGGCGAATCGGGCCGGTTGTCCAGGCATCTGCCTGGTTTGGAACCGACCGCGTAAGTTCTGTCAACGTTACACAAGTTACGATGACCAGCATCGGATAGACGAATCAGCTTGTATGGCACACAACTTGCAAAGAAACCAGGGATTCACCCGGTACACCATTTTGACCTTGCCCTGGGGATTATCGCCGGTACACCGTTCAGCTTCGCTACCTCACCCGGCTACGCTGCTAAAACAAAGGTACCTCTATGCAGATCTTTCATCCGAGTGCAAACGCGGTTGCAAAGCTCTCGATTATTGCCGTAGTCACGTTTGTTGTCGGTCTGGTCGGGCTGATCTATCTGATTGTGCGTTCATCCTATGTGACCGAGGTTAATGTTGCCGTCCGGCAGCCGGTGCCCTTCAGCCATGAGCATCATGTCAGCGGACTGGGGGTTGACTGCCGCTACTGCCATGTCTCCGTTGAAAACTCCTCCTATGCCGGTGTTCCCCCTACCGAAACCTGTATGACCTGCCACTCGCAAATCTGGAACGACAGCCCGATGCTGGCTCCCGTCCGCGCCAGTTATGAAACCAATACACCCCTCACGTGGAACCGTGTCCACAATCTGCCGGATCATGTCTATTTTAACCATAGCATTCATGTACAGAAAGGCGTTGGCTGTGTCACCTGCCACGGGCGGGTTGACCAGATGCCGCTGACCTGGAAAGCCGAAGCGATGACGATGAGCTGGTGCCTCGACTGCCACCGCCGGCCGGAACAGTTCCTCCGCCCGGTTGAGGCGGTCTTCGATATGGAGTGGCAACCGTCCGAGCAGCAACTGGTACTGGGCCGCCGGTTAATTGGCGAGTATGACATTCGCGTGGAACAACTGACCGACTGTTATATCTGTCATAGATAAGATCAGGAACTATGCCGAGAAAGCAACTCGACCTGAGCAGCATACGCGCGCGCCTGGCCCAGACAAGCGGGCCACACTACTGGCGCAGCCTGGAGGAACTGGCCGATACGGATGCGTTCAAAGCGTTTCTCTACCGGGAGTTTCCGGTGGGCGCAGCGGAAATGCACAACCCGGTCAGCCGCCGCCGCTTCCTCAAGCTGATGGGCGCATCAATGGCGCTGGCCGGGCTGACAGCCTGCACCCAGAATAACGGAGTGCCGCCCGATCAGCAGATTGTGCCCTATGTCGAAGCGCCGGAGCAGATTGTGCCGGGGAAACCGCTCTTCTTTGCCACGGCGCTACAGTTCAATGGCTTTGGCCGGGGCGTGCTGGCCGAGAGTCACATGGGCCGCCCCACGAAGATCGAGGGCAACCCTAACCATCCCGCCAGCCTGGGCGCAACCGATGTCTTCGGACAGGCCGCCATTCTGACCTTCTATGACCCGGATCGCTCGCAGGTGGTGCGCAACCGGGGCCAGATCGCCACCTGGGACAGCTTCCTGTCAGAGATTATCCCGCAGATGCAGGCGCTGACGCAGGGGCAGGGTTTGCGCCTGCTGACCGAGACAGTGACATCCCC
>CAKZQX010000198.1 GCA_937141995.1 uncultured Chloroflexaceae bacterium
CGCAGATTATCGCCCCACTGGAGGAGGAGCGCGCCGATCTGGTGGGCGGCTTCTTTCGGCCCGCGCCACGCACGCTGTTTGAGCTGGCGCTGGGGGCGACCAACTACCGTCATGCCGACGAGATCGACCCGGTGGGGTTCCTGCCGTTCGGCAAATCGCTGGCGGTGCGCAAGGCGGTCTGGGCGGCGGTGGGGGGCTTCCCGGAGTGGGTCGGCCACTGCGAGGATCTGCTATTTGACCTGGCGGTGGCACGGGCAGGCTACCGGCGGGCGTTTGTGCCGGAGGCGCTGGTCTACTTCCGCCCGCGCTCATCATTCCGCGCCTTCGCCCGGCAATATTTCCTTTATGCGCGCGGCGACGGGCGGGCGGGGCTCTGGCCGAAGCGCCATCTGGCGCGCTATGGCGCCTATGGCACCCTGACGGCACTGCTACTGACAGCATCCCGCTTCCCGGCGGCGCGACTGCCCATTGCGGCACTCCTGCCGGCAGGAGGTGCGGTCTACACGCGTGGCCCCTACCGCCGCCTCTGGCCGCAGACGGCCACGCTCACGCCGGGAGCACGGCTCTACACGCTGGCGCTCGTACCGCTGATTCGGCTGGTCGGCGACTGCGCGAAGATGGTGGGGTATCCGGTGGGGGTGGTGTGGCGGAGGCGAGGGTAGGGGGGGTTCATCGGGACTACAAACTGTATACCGATTTTTTCGAGAAGCAGCGAAACATGTGTTACACTAATAATACACGCAAACAAATATGTAAACCAAAAGTCAGGCTCAGGTAACATCCCCTCTGACATTCACTTCGGTCGTACCCACGTCAAAATCTGGATGCCAGGTCGCGCCGGATTATCCTGGACAAACCAAAGGGAGTAGAAGAACCGTTGACCATTCGCTATCGCCGAAGACGCCAATCGCAACGCGCAACGCGGATTGCGTGGCTCTGGATCGGCGCGACGGTGATGATTGTACTATTACTCATCGTTCTCTCGAAATGCACTACTGGCGCGACGAACGAAACCGCGCTTCAGCCTGTCATCGCACTGACAACACCCGTTCCGCATGCCAACACTGCCGCAGAGCAAACCCAGCGGGCCGGCGGGCCAACCACCAGCAGTCCCGCAGCATCTGCCGGTACCTCCTCATCCCAGGCAGCCGCATCTACGACAACGACCAGCATCGAGAGCACTGATACAGAATGCGACTATTATGCCGGTCCGGATGATCCCACTTATGTAATGCGCAACGGGTTTATCGACTGGGGCAGTTACTGGGGGCAGGCCAATGCATATGTGTTGCAGCGCACCGCGCGCTACACTCCCGACGAACAGACGCTGGCGACAGCGATCTGGTCCGAGCAGAAGACGCTGGCGGAGACAGACGCAGCCGCCACGGCTCGCCGAGAAGCCATGGTTGCCATTGGTTACATTATCCTCCATCGACGCGATGTGCAGACGGGCTGGTTCGGCTCAACCAATACCCTGGAGGCGGTACTGAACGATACCCGCCAGGATATCCAGTTCCAGGGGTACTGGCGCTGGCGCAACCGCGATGCTGTGCATGATTACCTGCTTCACAAAGTGAGCAATGGTCGGGTTGCGCAGGCGGGCATCGGTTGGGAGAGTCCCGACCGGGCGCTCTGGTTCGAGGCGCTTGATGTGGCCCGGGGTGTGTTACGTGGATGTGAGCCCGACACAATGCCGGATAGCCTCTTTTTCGGACATGGCCCCATCGTCCGGCAGATGATGGAGCGGCGCGCCCGCGAGGATAGTAGCTTTGAGTATCGCGGCATCCCGGACCCGCAGTTGTGGATGTCAACTAAGCCGTTCCGCTGGTAATCTGAAACCAGATATCTACCCCTCACTTGCCGCAATCCGCCGCAACCGTGCTACCAGTTCGCTCAACAGGATCGCCGTTGCCCCCCAGACCTTGTAGCCCTCCAGCGCGAAGAAGGGCACCCGCACCCGCATCTCACGCAGGGTCCACTCCTCCTCCACAACAGTGGCCGGGTCCAGCAGGCGGCCCAGGGGCACGCTAAAGACAGCATCGACTTCTTGCGGATTGGCCTGCAACGCGGGCGGTTCCGGCGTAAAGCCTACCACCGGGGTCAGCATAAAGTTGCTTGGCGGAATGTAAAACGGCGTCAACCGGCCCAGCACCTCCACGACGGCAGGATCAAGCCCGACCTCCTCGTGGGCCTCGCGCAGAGCGGTCATCTCCGGCCCGCTGTCCTCAGGATCAGTAGCACCGCCGGGCAGCGAGACTTCACCACGATGCAGCGGCAGGCGACCACTGCGCGCCGTCAGCGGGAGCCAGAGATCATCCGCCTGCGGGTAGAGCAGCAACAATGCCGCGGCCGGACGCGGCGTAACTGCCGGCTCAGGGGCCAGTGGCCGGGCCGAGGTACCATCCGGATGGCGCAGCAGCAGCAATTCATCGAGCGGTACCGGGGCAGTATTGATGAGTGCGCGGCGTACACGGTTAAGTTGATGCTGCCAGGTCGTCATAATTTTTGATCCGCCTCCATTACCCGCTGATCACGGGGTAACTCATACACTCCCGCCGCACGCCGGGGGAAGACATGCTCGGCGACCGGGGCAAAACGTCCCGCATCCTCCAGATAGAGATGCTGGCTGATCCGAATGGCCCGCTGCTCGATTTCCACAATATTGAACGAGTTTTTGCCCCGCTCACGGCCCTTGCCCCGACGCGAAGTCGTTGTGCCACACTGACAAATAATCGTCCCCTGGCGCAGATCCGGCCGCACATCCAGGGTATTGCCGATGTAGGAGACATGAATATGCCCACACAGCAGCAGTTCCACGCCACAGCGATCAAACATGTCAATCGTTGCATCGGCGTTGACAATGCGGCGGCGGCCCTTACTCCCCGGCGGATCAACCACATGATGATGCAGCACCGCGACTTTGCAGTTGTCGGGGGAGAAGTGGGCGAAGGCGCGCTCCATCGCCGTTTGTTGACCACGATTCAGATGACCGCCATCCATGGTCAGGCCATGGGCAGTACAGCCGCCGACCACCGCCAGACCGGGGCGTGTAAACACCGGGGTCAGGTTCTGTGAAATAAAGCGCCGGTAACGTCCCAGGGGCAGGAAGATCCGCGCCAGCGGATTGTAGAGCGGCACATCGTGGTTACCGGGCACAATCAGTTGCGGTTGTGGCAGGCTCTCCAGGTATGCCAGAATCGTACGCCACTGCGAAGTGATCATTGCGCGCTGCACCAGATCCCCGGAGATGACCAGCAGATCGGGCTGCAGCTCGTGGGCCTGGCGCGCTACCTGGTCGGCAATCGAACGATTAAATGGCGGACCGGCGTGCAGGTCGGAAATATGCATCAGTGTATAGCGCACGCGTCTACTCCTCTACCCGCAATTCGTCCGGCGTCTCGGGGTACGCTGTGGTACGCGCCAGTTGGACCAGACTACGCCCAATCAACCCGACTTCACTAATAAGTATAATGAGAAAGCCATATTTCAACCAGACTGCCGGCATTTCCACCAGATAACTCTCCTGTTCAACTGTAGGCGCACAAACGCAAGAACTTCTGGCTCTCCACTGATCGAAATCCGCTGCGGCGTCACAAAAGTTACCGGGCATTTGTGTTCTATTTGTTGGGCTTGATCCTCTATTGTTCCCTTGAGGATTGTAGCACGTTGACCAACTCCACGCCAGTGATATGTTTCTCAATCGCACAAGTTATGGCGTGTGGGCGTCTGGACCACGAACAACACGACATGAGCGAACGAAATGTAGCCCCACCTCCGGCTCTGGAATGGTTCTTGCTACGCCAGACAGGGACGTAACCAGTCAATGACACGCGTTACGCAATCACGATACAAATCAGATATGTACGCCCACCGTGTAACTCGTGTCAACAAGAGCGCATTACCAGGAGAAACCGCTATGCCCTACAGTGTCATCGTGTGGCTGGTCAATCCCGGCCGGCAGCAGCATGAAGAAGAAATAGTTCAGGCCGACGCGGAACGTGAGCGCAACAGTGGCGCATCGTCAGGCGTGAATGTCCCGCCCGCGTTTACCCGCTTTTCCTATGGCCTGTACGCGTCGCGGGAGCGCGTCGAGGTCATTCTCACGGATATTGCGGATCGGTTGCAGCAGAATGCCCCGCTGCATGCCGTGCGGGGCGATCAGTTATTCGTCATTCCGGCGAGCCGGGTTCACTACGTCGCCTGTGAAGAGACCGAGCGACCAGTTGATCGCCGGCCCGAGCATGCATGATGTCAGTTTACCATCAACCCGGCAATCAACGGGAACGGGGGCATAGTAACAACTCAGTATGAAGCATGTCGGGCAGCCCTTACCGTTCTGCCCAACCCGCCAGTTCGCGTACGCGCGAGCCGATGTCC
>CAKZQX010000199.1 GCA_937141995.1 uncultured Chloroflexaceae bacterium
GTGACTCGCTGCTATAGCGAGCTTCGCCCGCGACGCCGATCAGATCTTCCTGCGCCAGAAGGTCACGCGCCTGAACCTCGGTTCGTCCAACGATATTCGGAACCGTGACCAGTTCCGGCATGGGTGTTGGTGAGGGTGTCGGTGAGGATGTCGGCGTAGTCGTTGCGGTTGTCGTGACGGTGACAGTTGGCGTTCCGGGCATCGGTGTGTCCCGGGGCGCGCGTGCCGGGTCGCCGGTACTGGCGAATAACTCGCCAAAGGTGCCGCTGCTAAAGAGCAAGACCAGGCCCAGCACTCCCACCAGCAGCAGAGCGCCCACGATAAATGTGCCACACCCCGGCCCTTGCTGACGCGGCGCGCGGGCAACGGTCGGCCGGGGCGGAACTGCCATCCGTCCGCTGGTGTTGCTGCTACTGCTATTTGAACTACCGGCAGGAGGGGGCGATATGGCGGGACTTGCCGGACGGGGCGGGGCGGGGCGCTGCATCAGGTTGGGATTGAAGGTTGTATCCTGTGTGGCGATGCTGCGATAGTTAGCAAGCAGTCGGGCAAATTCCTCGGCGTTGGCGGGTCGCTCAACGGCATTCTTGGACATCGCCCGCAGCACCAGTGTCTCCAGTTGTGCCGGCACCTGTGGATTGAACTGGCGCGGTGACGGTGGGGCCGCACTGACGTGTTGCATCGCCACGGCGACGGCATTTTCCGCGATAAAGGGGAGCCGCCCGGTCAACATCTCATAGAGCGTCACCCCCAGCGCATAGATATCCGACTGGGGCGTGGCCCGTTCGCCGCGTGCCTGTTCCGGCGAGATATAGTCGGCCGTCCCAAAGGTGATGCCGGTCTGGGTCAGCGTTGTGCTAAAATTGCTCTTGGCGATACCAAAGTCGGTAATATGGACCTGGCCGCCGGTCTCAATCATGATATTCTGCGGTTTGATATCCCGATGGATCAGCCCCAGTTTGTGGGCCGCCGCTAACCCGCGCGCAATATCGCCGGCAATTGTCACCGCCTGGTCTACCGGCAGCGGTGCCGACTGATTGATCAAGGTTTTGAGATTTGTTCCCTCCACATACTCCATGACGATGTAGTGCATCGTCCCGTCCTGTCCCACATCATAGACATTGACGACATTGGGATGATTGAGGAGGGCCGCCGCCTGCGCTTCATGCTCAAACCGCTGGAGAAAGTCGGGATCGCCGACATAGTGGCTGTGCAGCACCTTGATGGCAACCTGCCGGTTGAGCCGCTGGTCGCGCCCCCGGTAGACGGTTGCCATACCACCTTCGCCGAGCTTATGTTCAAGCTCATATCGATTATCGAGAAGAATTGGTTGCATGGGGATTATGATTCATTTCATCTATGGTACACTGAGTAAACGCTGGTATCCTATGTGAGCCGCGCTCCTCATCTCTATCATAGCACTATAATTAATTACACGAGTTACGCGGTTACTCACCCAAAAGAACATTTCGCCTCCGGCAGGGCGGAACTGGACATCCTTTTTCAGAAAAATTTTGCTCACAGAGCAAAATTTTTCTGAAAAGATGAAAAACGTACCATGCTGCCGCAGGCGAATCGGGTGTTCATCGGGTCAAACGCCCGGTTTGAATGCCGACCGCGTAAGTCCTGTTGTGCAGTAAACCCGCACAATTTCATGACGACAAAAACATGACGAACCGGCTACTGCATTAAGACGCGTGTTGCCGCTGCCGGCGAGACGCCAGGTACGCCGTCCAGGATTGCTTCCAGCAGCGCCAGGTTTACAACATCCTCGCGATTATAGCGCAGCAGCGTTGCCAGGGCCGCTTCATCGCCGAGTGTTTCGTAGCGATGCCATAACTTGGGCGCGTCCCATCCGGTAATTCCGGCAGTCTCGCGCGCAATTCCCAGCCGTTGCTCAACGACTTTCAGCCCGCCGCGCAGCCCGCGCCGCCGGCAGACATAGAGCAGATCGCTGTGGGTATACTCGCGCTTGAGATCGGCATAGAGCCGCTTGCGAATAACCGGCAGATCAAAACTGCTGCCGTTGAATGTAATTATTGTTGTGACACCCTCCAGGGCTGCATACAGATTAATATCGTGGACACCGCCGCCCACCAGTTGCAGGGTGCCCTGGTCGGGCCGGTATATGCCTACCACACTGATGGTACCGTGAAAGGTGGTTTCGATATCCAGGTAAGCACGCATAACCGGCTCTGGGCTCTGTTTCCGTTATCAATGCAAACGTAGATCAGCATAAAATTGGAGGCAGTGAAGTACTGGTATCACGTTTCCCGGTTATCCGGGGTTGCTCTATTACGATTGCCCGCACTACCGGGGGACATGATACCATAGGCACCGTCATTATGGCACAGTGAGGGTAGCGGCGTCAAGCGCAGGTTGCCGGCTCACCGGCTTGTCGGCTTGCCCGGATGGTCAAATCCGGTTGTAATATCTGAATGGGACAACCGGCGTTATCTACTCATCCGTGAGCGACTGCCGCTCGCCTGAGTTGCGTCTGGTCCAACATCCCGTTTGAACGCGCACCACGTACGTTCTATGAAGAAGCAAATTGCATTGAAGGAGCTGATGAAGATGAGTCCCAGTCGTGTTTTGCTCGATACGGACCCGGGAATTGATGATGCGCTGGCAATCCTGCTGGCGCTGGCCGCGCCCGAGCTTGATCTGGCGGCGCTGACGGTGACGGGGGGCAACTGCCCGCTAACGGATGGGCTCCGCAATGGGTTAAATGTGCTGGCGCTGGCCGGCGCAACGCATATTCCGGTGGCGGCAGGCGTGGCGCTGCCGCTCATTCGCCCGCCGATCACCGCCCCGGAAACGCATGGCGACCGGGGATTGGGGTATGCCATATTGCCCGCCTCGCCGGTGCTGCCGGTGGCCGAGCATGGCGTTGACCTGCTGATCCGCGAGATTATGGCTGCGCCGGGTGACGTGACGCTGGTAGCCATCGGGCCGTTGACCAATGTTGCTATGGCGATCCGCAAGGAGCCCCGCATTACTGAGGCCGTGCGCGAGTTGATTATTATGGGTGGAGCGCTGCTGGCCGAGGGCAATGTGACGGAACTGGCCGAGTTTAACTTCTATGTTGACCCGCATGCCGCGCATATCGTGTTGCACAGTGGCATGCCGATCATTCTGCTGCCCTGGGATATTACGCAGCACATCCGGCTAACCCAGGCCGATGTAGACCGGTTGCTCCAGGTTGGCGGCGCTATTCCACAGTTTATTGCCGACGCGACGCGCTTCTACATTGATTTTCATCTGCGGCATTTTGGCTGGGCCGGGTGCAGCATTAACGATCCGGCGGCGCTGGCGTTGGCGTTTCAGCCGGACCTGGCGCGGCTTCAGCCAATTTATGTCGATGTGGAGATAACCAGCCCGCTCACGTTGGGCAAGAGCGTTGCTGATTTCCAGGGCAAGACCGGCAAACCGGCCAATGTGCGGGCGGTGGTTGAGTTTGATCAGGAGCGCTTTATGGCGCTCTTCCTGGAACGGATGGAGGCGCTAACGCACACGGCAGCGCAGCGCATTCTGGCGGAGGAATAAGGAGGTGAAGAAGGGATGAAGGATGAGGGATAAATGTGATTACATCTCGCATCCCGCATCCTCGCATCCCCACATCTTCTACCCCGGTTTATACCGACTATAATCAAACTCCGCGAAGTAGCGCTCTAGCAGCGGCACAATCTCCTCGTGCCCGGCGAAGATCGCTTCTTCGTAGGCAAATGT
>CAKZQX010000200.1 GCA_937141995.1 uncultured Chloroflexaceae bacterium
CCAACCACTGTTCCAGCGCGCATCCCATTTTCCAGGATGTGTTGCAAAATCCAAATAGCCCCTACCGCAACTGGTTTACCTTTCTGCGCTACCCGGATCTCTACCTGTCGTTTTTTGGGGTAAAAGATCTGCCGCAGATCAATAATGACTATCCTGATGCCCGCCGCACTATGATTGATTATGCACTCTACTGGCTGGAGCAGGGCGTGGATGGTTTTCGTCTGGACTATGCGATTGGTCCTTCGCGGGCCTTCTGGACCGATTTTCGTATAGCAACCCGCAATCTAAAATCCGATAGCGTGCTGCTGGGGGAAGCGGTCGATACCGCCGACGAGATGCGTTCCTACATGGGCCGGCTTGACGGCTGTCTGGATTTTCTGCTGCTTCAGGCAATCCGGCTCTTCTTTGCTTTCGGGTCGATCACGCCGTCACAGTTTGATGCCTTTGTCCGGCGGCATCTGACGGCTTTCCCACCGGGCTTTGTGCTGCCGAGTTTTCTTGACAACCACGATATGAACCGCTTTGCCTGGGTGGTCCGGGGCGATATGCGCCGGCTGAAGCTGGCGGCGCTCTGTCAGTTTACGCTCCCGCACCCGCCAATTATCTACTATGGCACCGAGGTCGGGATGAGTCAGGTACGTGATGTGCGCCATGCCGACGGCAGTGGGCATCCCGAAGAGTCGCGCCTGCCAATGATCTGGGACGAGAAGCAGAATCTGGCGCTGCTGGACTTTTACCGACAACTGGGCCAACTGCGCAGTCGCACGGCGTCGGTGTGGCGTGGTCCCCGCCGCACCCTGTATCTTGACGATGCGCGTAGTCTCTACGCCTTCGCCTGTGCCGATGAGCGCGCGCCCCACACAGCCCTCTACCTGGTGGCATTTAACAACAGCCCCGGAACCCATGCCATTCCGCTGCCGGTCGGACAGCGCTGGGAGCTGATCCTGGCAAGCGAAACCGCGCATCTGGTAGACGGACAACTGACCCTCTCGGCCTACGGGGGGGCCGTGCTGCGCACGGGACCGTAAGGGCCAAAATCCGCAGGGGCGAACGCTGTTTCGCCCCTGCGGACTACAGATTACGGACTACAGACTACGGCTTAAAAATAAACCGCGCCCACCATGCCCCACACTCCCAGCAGGAAGACACACAGCAGCGCGGCCAGCGTCAGCAGGGTGTAGTAGCTGCGCTTCCAGATCGACCAGAAATTGCCAATCCAGGTCTGCACGGTACCGGCCAGCATAGCCAGCGTCAGCAGGGCGCAGATAAGCGGCAGGATAAACAGCGGAGCCCAACCGGCGGGTATGCCCAGGAGCAGGATGTTACTGCCCTCTACGCCCAGGCTAATCAGGAGCGCCACCAGAGCGATGGGGAAAATCACCAGCAGCATGCCATTGAGCGCCGCGATCCAGGGCGCAAAGCGCAGCAGCAGCGGTGGCGGCTCGGTCTCGCGCTGTCGCTGCCGCTGCACCAGCCAGATGATCGGCCAGACCAGCAGCACCGAGAGCAGCACGAGCAGGCCAATACCAAACAGGAGTAACTGTGTGCCGCTGTTGCCCTCCAGGTTTGCCAGACGCAGCAGTTCCGGCAGCACCAGCACCTCGTCCGCTGTTACAAAATCCGGCTCCGTCAGCGTGGTGATACAATTTGCCTCGGGCGGGACACTCGGGTTCGCCAGAAAATCCTGAATGATCTGATCCGGACACTCCCCGGACAGCGCGGCACCGTGGGCGGTGTTGGGGAAGACATACTCATAGCTCTGGGGCAGGGTTGTGGCGGCGGCAGCGGCAAAAGCGGGCGGCGTGATCGGATCAAACTGCCCCGATAAGATCAGCGTGGGAATCTCGCTGTCCACGGGCGCATCAATCGGCGGCCCCAGCGGTTCAACATTCCAGAGATCACAGGCTTCCAGGAGACTCTCGGCATCCGCCTCGCCCAACTCGGCAATTTTGGGATGCACGCCGGCCAGATCCAGATCACTCACGCTAAAGTCGGCATCCTCGGCACACACCACCGAGAAGTACATCCCGTGGGTGAGCGTCCGATCAAAGATGATCTGGGACATGATCCGAGAAATCGGCGCATAGCGTCCCGCATCCGCCGCATAGATCATCTCTGGGAGGAACGGCAAAAGAAACGAGGGATAAAGCATCTGGAAGAGCGCCTCAAACAGCGAGTCGCCATCCAGAACCGCATCATAGGTTATTTGCGTTTCCGGATCGGTCAGTTGAAGCGTAACCGGGTCCGCATTCAGGCGTTCGACCAGAGCAAAGAAGGTTTCCTCAATGTCGGGATAGGCTTCGTTGCACGCGGGGTCGGCGGCGCAGGCTGCAAATAGTTCGTTGAAGGCGCGGTCCTGCGACTCGGGCACCTCCACCAGAAAGTTAATCTGCGGTGGGGCGACCGCATCCAGGATTACGCTACGCAGCCCTTCCGGATGGTTGCGCATCACATGCAGTGCCAGCGTTGTGCCGTAGGAGACACCGTAGAGGTTGATCTGCTCATAGCCCAGCGCCGCGCGGATGGCATCCACATCGGCGGCATTCTCGACACTATCAAAGGCCGACAGATTAACCCCCTCCTCAACCAGCCGGCTGCGGCAGGTTTGCAGCGCTTCATTCGCCAGTTGCTCCTCTTCCTCGTCGGGCAATACCCGCCCAAGATTCTCGATGGTCAGTTCCAGGAACTCGGGACAGGCGAGTTGGGGCTCGGAATAGCGTGTGCCGCGCTGGTTAAACAGGATGACATCACGGTTGAAGGGGAACTCGCCACTGATCACCAATTCTTGCAGGTAGGTATCAATGGTCGAACCGCCGGGGCCACCCTGGAGCATCACCAGCGGATCGGGGGCCGGGTTGGGCGCGCTACTCGGAATAATTGCCACCGCCAGGCGAATCGTCGGGCCGGACGGGTTGCTATGCTGCTCCGGCACCGTCACATAGCCACACGCGACCTGCTGCGGTATTGCCACGTTGTCCGGCAGGTTGGGCAGGTCGATAAAGTCACACGTCGCCGCCTCGAACGCCGGGGTGCGGGGCTGCGCTGCGGGGGCCGCCGTCACTCCGGCGCCCACCGGCAGCAACGCCACGCAGCAGGCCAGCAGCATGAGCAACCATGCACCGGGATGGAAACGTATGGGTTTAGACATGCACTTCTCTTTCTAACATCTGGATCGGTACGAACAGTGTGCAATGCACACCTGTACTGTAGCACAGATTGGGGAAGGCGAGAAAACAGAGCGCAGGCGGTGGGGCATTGGCGTAGGTGCGGCTTGATGAACATTGAAGATTAAATCCAGATATCGCCGTTCAGGCGTCCCGGCTTCAGCCGGATCAGGCGTTCCCGGCAGGAGGCCCCGGCCCCGGACGGCATCCCACCGGCTGAAGCCGGGACTCCCGGTCATTTCATATCCGGACTATATGCGGAAGCGTGCGTGGCAGCATCTCAACCCATCTTCCTCCCCGACCGCGCCGGTAGATCGAAATGCTGCACCCTCCCGTCAGCGGTGTAGCTAAGTTCGTAGCTGCCATCGCTGAAGTTCACCCGGAGTTGTGTCCAGTCGGAGCCCTGCTCCCAGCGCAGGCCCAGCGTGTGATCGTCCGTGTCGAGCAGGGTGAAGCTGCCATTGAAGGCCGGGTGGCTGTTGCGAAAGCGGATCAGCGCCAGCAGATCTTGCACCACCGGCCGCTGCAAGGCCACCGCAATGTCTGCCGGGGTGTAGGTGGGCCGGTTGATATCGCGCCCCACCTGCGTTTCCGCCAGCAACTGCATATCATTGGTGCCTGCGAGTAACCCGACATAGTAGACCTGCGGAATGCCGGGGGCAAAAAACTGGATCGCCCGCGCCAGCAGATAGTCGCGGTCGTTCCGGCCCAGCGCATCGTAATAGGTGCAGTTAACCTGGTAGAGATCCAGGTTGGAGGCCGCCGCGCCGGTGGCCTGGCGGCTCTGGCCGCCGCTCTTGATATGAATGGTTTCTACCAGGGCATCCAGATCCTCGGGCGGGATTAACCCGGCCCCGGCGACCGGGTTGGCACTGTCTGCGCCGATGTCGATCACGCCGATGCCGTCGTGGGTGTCGAGCACGGTGATGGCGTTACGCGGGCTGAGCGCCAGCCACTGCTGCAGATAGCGCGCCGTCCGGTTGAAGCATGCATGCAGAATGAGCGGCGGCAGGGCGAAGTCGTAGACTCGATCAACCCGCCGGGCAATCTCGATCTGTTGGCGGTAGTAGGAGTGGATCTCCACCAGCACTTCGATGCCCACGGTTTTCGCATAGCGCGGCAACTCCTCAATAAAATCGAAAGTCTCCGGGAGCATAAAGCAACTGGTACCGGGTTGTTTGATCGCATAGCCCACCGCATCCAGCCGGATCATTGTGATGCCATGCGCCTGAAAGGTATCGAGAATCGCATGCAGGTAAGCCACACCCTGCGGATGCCGAACATCGATATCGACCTGCCGGCTGGTAAAGGTGGTCCAGAGAATGCGCTTCTCACCATTTTTCAGCGTGACAGCCGTAAAGGGCAGACCGGGGCGCGGACGGTAGATCTTCAGCAGGTCGGCTTCGCCGGCCCCGTGGGGAAACACGCTGCCCAGGGTCAGGAAGAGCCCGGCGTAGGGTGAGTCGGTTCCCTTTTCCGAAAAATCCTGGAAGCGGGCCGACTCGGTGGAGATATGATTGACAATCAGGTCAGCCATGATATCCAGGTGCCGGCTCAAGGACTGAACAGCGGACCAGGAACCCAGGCGCGGATCAACCATGGTGTGGTCTATCGGATCAAACCCGGCATCCGCGCCATCAATCGGGTGAAAAAAGGGGAGGATATGCACGCCGCCAAAGAGACCCTGCAACGGCCCCAGCAGCAGGCGCTCCAGCACGTCAAAGCCGGCACCGCCGAGGCGGTCGGCATAGGTAATCAACTGTACCTGATTTTTCATCGAGTGAGCCTCCACGCTCTATGATCGAGGGGCGATATTTTTTGTAGGCGGCAGCGTGGCTGCCGCACTCCAGATCCGGCAACGTGATCATATCACACATTATGCCGTGGGGCTGCGCGGCGCATTACGCCACCGCCTGCTCCTCCGCGCTTGGCTCACCCTGGTCGCGCGCCTTATCCCCGCGAATCTCCGGGAGCGCCGCCGGGTCGATAAAGCCGTGCGCGGCGGCATGTTCGGCGGCGGCCTCGGTATCCTCTACCAGCAGCATATCAACACCCTGGCTGTGGACCTCCTTGGCCAGGCGATACACCTCGTCGTCGCGCTGCTGCGCGGTGACATCCCGAATGTAGATCGCCGCGACCCGCTCCGGGGAATCATATACCGCCTGCCGATAGATCTCCGCATCCTTCTGCCCACTGTCACCGATCAGGATAAACGGCAGATTGGGATAGATCTCCATCAGGTGCCGAATCTGCTTGCCTTTGTGCGCCTGGTGCCCCGCTTTGATAAACTTGGTCTCGTCAATCCCGAGATCGCGGAGGAAGAGCGGGCCAACCGGAATATCGTGCGTCTCCATGACCGCGATCAGGAAATCATAGAGGTTCCAGGCATTACTAGAGAGATAAAAGATTGGATTAAATGTCGGTGCATCCGCACCCCGCTGGAGCGCCCGGTAAAATGCGCCCACTCCCGCGAATGGCGCGCGCGACCGCGCATTGTTGAGCAGCGTCAGGCGGGCAAACTGGATGAAATTATCCGCATTGGAGATCATAATTGTGTCGTCAATATCGCTGACAACCACGAACTGGCTGCTGGACGGTGGAATCAGCACCTTGCCGGTCTTCTGGAGCGGCCCCTGCTCTTCCACCATGCTCTCCAGCAGTTCCAGGGTAATATCGTGCCAGGGATGATCGGTGGGTGGCGGAGTATTCGGCTGGAAGTGGAGATCGAAGAAGCCCTCGTTGTCGGTGACAACTTCCTTAACGGTGTCATAGAACTGCGCCCGCAGCCGTGCATCGGGGATCTCCTCGCTCCGGAAGCGCTGATACATATTGAGGATGTTTTTCCAGACCGTATCCTGATCTTCAATTTGCATAATCTCGCGTTCTTCGAGGAGGCGACCTTTCATAAAGATCTCCTGCGGAGTACCATACCCATGGTAGGGCAGGATCTGCAGCGGATCAAACAGATTAAAGCGCTGCTTCAAGCGCAAGATGGTTCCGTCAACCGCCTCTTCGGTATTGTGCCCCAGCTTGTGTAATACATCTTTCCACGATGACATTG
>CAKZQX010000201.1 GCA_937141995.1 uncultured Chloroflexaceae bacterium
GTTTTATCGGCGGTGTGGGTCTCTTTAGCAGTGAGCAGGAGGCGCTCAAGTGTCTCCAGGCGGTACAAAACTTCCCAATGGCGCATAAGCAGGATCGCCCGGACCTGTTTGAGCGGGCAGTTGGTGATGTGCTTGAGCAGTGTGCCGTGTTTCCCGAAGATTCTGCGGATGTTTCGGAGAGTTATGATGACGGTGTGGCGGCGGCGACTATACCACCGGGGCAACCGTCTTCGGCGCGGCGTGCGTTTCGCTTGTTAACCGATATGATCGATAATCTGAGCCAGGATATCGATACGATGCAGCGCTCCTTCGATCATGTCCGGTCGTAAGTCGTCACTCTGCTCCTGTTCGACGTCAGGCTATTTCCTCGGGATCAACGACCGATGACCCTGTTCGTCATTCGGCCTTTTCTTCTCTCTGGCGAAGCCTCGTGATAACTATTTCACATCTTGTCTAACGCAGTACCAGCGCCTGGGTGACCCGCTCCCAGGTCATATCGCGTACGCGCGGTTGTCCGGCGCGCCCCAGGCGCTCGGCCAGGGCCGCATCGCCCATGAGTAACTCCAGCCGGGCGGCAACTGCTGCCGGGTCGGGTGGAGTGACATAGCCGTTGTTCCCATCCTCCACAAACTCCAGCACACCGCCCGCGTCGTTCGTGGTGACAACCGGCCGCGCCGCGCCGTATGCCTCCACCGTGGCAAAGCCGTAATCCTCATCCACCGGCGCATAGTAGACCGCTCGCGCGCCCGCATACAGTTTAACCAGGGTTGCATCATCGACAAAGCCGGTGAAGCGGGCCCGATCTCCCAGGCGCAACCGCCGGGCCAGCTTCTCCAGGCGTTCACGATCCGGGCCGCTGCCCACAAAAATCGCGCGCACACCATCACCCGTCCGTGCCAGCGCTTCCAGCAGTAGATCCAGCCGCTTTGCGCCGTCGAGCCGCGCCGGTGAGAGGATGTAGTTGCCGTAGGGACCGGCGTACAGTTTATCGGCGTAGCGGCTGGGCGGGTAGAGCGGCGTGCTTGACAGGCCGTTGAAGTGGTGCAACCGCCGGCTCACATTGCGCGAGATGGTGTAGCGCGCCCGGGCTTCGCTCAGACCGCGCCGATCCATGCGGAAGATGGCGTCACGCGCGTTGCGGTGCGCGTCAATGTTGAAGAAATCACTCAGCGGAGTGCCGTACTGGTCATACGCCTGGCGATGCTGATGCACCAGCCAGACCACCTTGCGCGGGTGGCGTACCAGGTAGGAGGGGAACTTGGTGCAGATGACCTGATCGACCGGCACACCGTTCACCTGAGTGATATCGAGCAGCCGCCAGGCGAGGGCGCTCTCGCTGATGCGCTCCACCGGCCGCCAGGCAAACGGCAGACTGACGACATCGACGGTGTGTCCCTGGGCCAGCAGTGCGTCGCGCAGTCCCTCAACCAGATATTCCGCGCCACCGCGTACGAAGGGTACCTGAGCCGTGCAAATTATGATGCGTCTGGGCATGATTCGTAGTCCGTAGTCCGAAATCCGTAGTCCGAAGTCCGAAATCCGTAGTCCGAAATCCGTAGTCCGAAGTCCGTAGTCTGAAGTCCGTAGTCTGAAGTCCGTAGTCTGAAGTCCGTAATCCGTAGTCCGTAGTGCATAATTGGTCGTTGTGATCAGGTGGAGCCTAGCACGGCGTCGGCGGTGCGGCGGGCGACATCTTCCCATTTGCATGTGTTCAGCACATAGTCCCGCCCGCGTGCCCCCAGCGCATGCCGCAACTCTGCCTGGGGCAGAAGCAGATCCAGTGCGGCGGCGAAGCTGCCAAAATCGTGAAAGAGCAGCCCACCACCGCTGCGCCGGCAATGATCGCTTGTGACCGCACAGGCACCATTTACCAGCGCGGGTGTTCCCTGAAGCCAGGCTTCCATCAACACAATACTAAAGCTCTCATAGATCGATGGGTGAACAAAGAGATCGGCGGCGGCATAGGCATCATGCTTGGCCTGCTCATCCAGGTAGCCCAGATCATGGATCAGCGCCCCGGCTCCTGCCGGAAGGTTTAGCTCACCCTGCCCCGCCAGTAGCAGCCGCAGCGGACGACCGCGCCGGGCCCAGTACTCGCGGGGAAAGGCCAGCAGGTGCGCAATATTTTTGCTCTCGTCGCGCCGACCAACATAGAGCAGCAGATCTGGGCGGGCGGTTCCATTCAGCCCCCATGCCTGGCGAAAGTGTGCCCCATCACCGCGCGGCGTCAGGCTGATTCCCTCACCCGGCACATGGATGCGCGCATCCGGCAGTCCATACAGGCGGCGTACCAGGTCCGCTTCGGCATGGCTGTTTGCCAGCACGCCCCGCACCTGATTGAAGAGATAGCGGTAAGTGCTGTAGTAGGCGTAGGCCTCATCATGCAGGCAGGGCAGCAGGAAGCTGCGCTCGGGCGCAATCAATGCCCCCCAGAATGTAGTAGGAAATGGGTAGGGCATAAAGATAAAGCGGGTAGCGGCGGGCGCGGCCTGGATTGCCGCATAGAGTTCATCGCTACTGAGCAGCGTGCTGTGCAGGCGCAACTCATGTGTGGCAAAGCTGTTCAGGGGTGGCAGCCGTGCCGGGAGGCGCTGAAAAAAAGGCGGAACGCCGCGCGGGTCGGTGGGTGTCGGTTGGAAGCGCCAGAGCGGAACGCCATCCAGTTTGCCGGAGCCGGCCGGGTAGTAGTTCTGCTCCGCAGCGTGAAACGAGTCGCGGGCAGTGCCGGCCCAGACCGTCACCGGGACGCCGATGCGGTGCAGCGCTTGTGCCAGTCCACGCGCCTGGGTTTCCGCGCCGCCCACCGTATCGGGGCCATACCAGGGTGAGACAATAACTATCATTATCTATACTTTTCAGCCAGTAACAGTATGGTTCAGGCTTCCCCCGCTGAATGTTCAACTTGCGCTGATCGGCGGTTTGCGCGGCGGGCGGCCAGGTCAAACCGCACCTGCGCATCGGCGGCGAGCAGCGCGGCGGCCGTCTCGGCGGCGGCGGCGTTGAAGGCATTCTGCTGCTCGACAATCGGGTTGATCAGCCAGCGCAGGTAGCGCCGCACCAGTTTGTTGATCGGCACAACAACCCGCTCGTAGAGGTTGCGCCCCTGGTAGATGA
>CAKZQX010000202.1 GCA_937141995.1 uncultured Chloroflexaceae bacterium
GGGCACCCCGCATGCCGTGTGACCGACGTGAATCATCTTTTCAGACAGTCTCTTATTGCCCATGGTATAATTCCTATAGTCCATGCATCCGATAACAAAACCATACGTCCTGTGGTACACTGATGCTGTCGTGCCGGCCGCTGCGGAGGGCACATCTTTTGCAATCGCCCGAAAGGAGGTGAGCACCATGGCTGAACCTGACCTTAGTGATCTTAGTTGCATGTCTGGTTTATCTTTTACCGTTTCCAATTCATATTTCGCCGTTCACGCATCACATATCACGTATCACGTACCCGTGCTCACTTTCCAAGGAGCGATAGCTTATGAGTGACTCAACCAACGACCGCAAAACCGTCGAGCGCTATGATCCCGCCACCTTTGAGCAGAAGTGGCAGGAGCGCTGGGAAGCCGACGAACTCTATAAAACGCTGCCCTCCGATGAGCGGCCCAAATTCTATGTGCTGGACATGTTCCCCTACCCCAGCGGCGCGGGGCTGAGCGTCGGTCACTGTCGCAACTATGTGCCGTCGGATGTGCTGGCCCGCTACTACCGCATGCAGGGCTATAATGTGCTGCACCCGATGGGCTGGGATGCTTTTGGCCTGCCCGCCGAGAATGCGGCAATTAAACTCAAGACCAACCCCGCGATCCTGATTCGTCGCTTTGCCGATAACTACAAGCGCCAGATGAAGCTGATCGGCACCAGTTACGATTGGAGCCGCGAGATTAACTCCAGTTCGCCGGACTATTACCAGTGGACGCAGTGGATCTTCCTGCAACTCTACCAGTCCTGGTATGATCCGCGGGTTGATGCGGCTCGCCCAATCGCGGAGTTGGAGGAGGAGTTGGCACGCACTGGTACCACCAACCTGCGCCTGCCGCTCTCCGAGACGCGCTTGAGCGTCGAGGAGTGGAACAGCTTTACGCCACAGCAGCGTCAGGAGTTTCTGGGGCGCTTCCGGTTGGCCTACCGGGGCGAGGCTACAGTCAACTGGGATCCGGTGGACAAGACGGTGATTGCCAATGAAGAGGTGCAGCCGGATGGAACGGCCTGGCGCAGTGGCGCAATGGTTGAGCGGAAGATCCTGAAGCAGTGGTTTTTCCGCATTACCGTCTACGCCGAGCGGCTGTCACGCGATCTGGCGACGGTTGACTGGCCCTCAAAGATTGTCGCCATGCAGCACAACTGGATCGGGCGCAGCGAGGGTGCCGAGGTGATCTTCCGCACCGAGTATGGGTATGAGTTTGTTGTGTTTACGACACGACCGGATACGCTCTGGGGGGCGACGTTTATGGTGTTGTCGCCGGAGCATCCGCTGGTTGCCTCTGTCACGACTGAGGAGCAGCGTGCGACGGTCCAGAGCTATGTTACCGACGCGCAGGCAAGAACGGATGCCGCCCGCACCGAGGAGAAAGAAAAGACCGGCGTCTTTACCGGATCGTATGCAATTAACCCGGTCAACGGCGAGCGTATTCCGATCTGGATTGCCGACTATGTCTTGATGGGTTATGGTACCGGCGCGATTATGGCGGTGCCGGCGCATGACGAGCGCGACTTTGCGTTTGCGCTCAAGTTCGGCCTGCCGATCATCCCGGTGATCGCGCGGCCCGATGATCTGGCCCGCAGTCGGGTGGTAAACGGTACCTACCGCGAGGGTTTGCCGGAAACGCTGCGTCAGCATGGCTACAGCTTTGAGATTGTAGACGGCGACCTGCTGGTGACGCTGACCGGCGCGCAGGCGCAGGATTATGCCGGCCTGGTGCAGCCCTTCCTGACCGGGCACTGGACTGAGGTTGTCGGGTCGGGCTGGCTGGTGATCTTCCGCGAGGTGGTGCTGCCGTACAACTCCACCGATCATGCCGACCAGATTATGCGGCGCATCGGCGTACTGGAGCCGTCCGCTGCCGGCATGACTTATATGGGCTATCTGTCCACGGTGCCCTTCTATCGGGAGGTCATCTATCACGATGAGCCGGGAACGCCGATTAACTCCGGCCCGATCGACGGACTGCCCGGTGAGGAGGCGATCAACCGCACGATCACCTGGCTGGAAGTGGAAAACCTGGGGCAGCGCCGCCGCAACTACCGGATGCGCGACTGGCTGATCAGCCGCCAGCGCTACTGGGGCACGCCGATCCCGATTATCCATACCGAGGATGGGCTGGAGGTGCCGGTCAAAGCCGCAGATCTACCGCTGACCCTGCCCAACGTGGAGAGCTATGAGCCGACGGCCACCGGCGAGTCGCCCCTGGCATTGATCGACGAGTGGGTGAATGTGACGTTGCCTGATGGCCGCCAGGGACGGCGCGAGACTGACACGATGGGTACCTTTGCCTGTTCTTCCTGGTACTTCCTGCGCTTTGTTGATCCGCGCAATGATCAGGTGCCGGCCGAAGGGCAGCAGTTGGACTACTGGCTGCCGGTCGATATGTATGTCGGGGGCGCTGAGCATGCGGTGATGCATCTGCTCTATGCGCGCTTCTGGACCAAGGTGCTGCATGATCTGGGGGTGGTTTCGTTTGTGGAGCCGTTCCAGCGTCTGCGCAACCAGGGGCTGATCCTGGCCCCCGATGGCCGCAAGATGAGCAAGTCCTACAACAATGTCATCACGCCCGACGAAGTTGTGGCCGAGCAGGGCGCGGATGCATTGCGCGGGTATGAGTGCTTTATTAGCGATTTTGAACTGGCGGTGCCCTGGAGTACCCAGGGTGTGCCCGGCGTTCGGCGCTGGCTGGATCGTGTCTGGCGCATTGTGCTGGCTCCCAATGAGGAGCGTGGTCAACCGACCGAGTTTAGTGAGCGCCAGATCCGGCGGGTTATACATCAGACGATCCAACGGGTTGAGCGCGATATCCTTGACTTCAAGTTTAACACCATGATCGCCGCGCTGATGGAGTGTACCAATGCGCTCTTTCGGGCCCGCGATGCGGGTCTGGCGGGAACAGCGGCCTGGAATGAAGCCATCGACATCCTGCTGCGGTTGATGGCTCCGGTTGCGCCGCATATTGCCGAGGAACTCTGGACGCGCATCGGCAATGCGTACAGCATCCACCAGCAGCCCTGGCCGGTCGCCGATGAGTCGCTGGCGGCGGAGGAAGAGGTTGAACTGGTGATCCAGGTGAACGGCAAGCTGCGCGACAAGGTTACGGTGCCGGTTGACGCCGATGAGTCAATGT
>CAKZQX010000203.1 GCA_937141995.1 uncultured Chloroflexaceae bacterium
GAAATACATGCCAATTCGCATCTGGCGGCGCAACAACCCCGCCGACGCCGCCCGCTACAAGCAGCGCAGCCTGGCGCTGGCCGCGCCACTCATGTCGCAGGAAAAGTAGCAAATCCGTTCTTGACGAGTGCCGCTACCTCTGCTATACTTGTGACAAAAGTAGAACAAAAGAGCGTACCAACGCTCACCTCCGCGCATTCTGTTCGCTCGTGACTGTCTATATGCAGATGTAATCTGGAACCGTAATCGGCAGAACGGTCGCCCGGTTCTGCTCGTTGCGCCTTTGCTTCAGGAGGTATCACCAATGGCTGTAACCAGTCGAGATCTGCGCACTATTGAACGCCGCCCGCTTGTGCTCCTGCGGTCCGGCGGCGTAAATTCGTTCGCCTACCTGGTAACCGGCGTGCTGGCGCTGCTGGCGGTCTACGTGCTTTTAAGCCATATCCTGGCCTGGAGCCACACGACCTTCGACGATCTGCGGTATGGCCGTCCCCGCACCTACCATCTGACCGGCGCGGTTGGGCCGGGCAATGAGGCCGGCGCACTGGGTCACTTTATCGCAATGAATCTGGATCGGCAGATCGTGGTGATGTATCTTCCCGGTGGTGATGCAGCGCAGGCTCGCACGCTCCCCGGTCCATACCTCTTTGGGGAGAGGGAGGATCTGACGCCGGTCACGCTACGCCTTGCCGATGTAAACAATGACGCTACCCCTGATCTAATCGCGCGGGTAAAAAATGAAGAGATTGTCTACATGAATCGCGGCGGCAACTTCGAGTTGATTACTCCGGAAGAGCGGCAACACCTGGTGAATCAGCATGGTATGCCGTGAAGCGTAGGCCGTAGGCTGTAGTTCGTAGGCCGTATAGCGTATACTGTAAAAAAGCTGACCGGGTCTGGCCTGGTCAGCTTTTTATTGCGCGGTGTTGCCACCCGCCGCGCCCGCCGAATGAGCCACGTTGACAAATTCCCGCCGGCGTGGTATCGTCTGCGGGCTAAACATCATAACTGTTCATTGTGTCACTATCCCTGGCGATAGGACACACCGGAGGTCCTTGTATGACCTTGCGCCCTGTTATGCGCCGTGTGGCGTTCTGGGTCGGCCTGCTGCTCGCCTGGAATGCCGTCTTTCTCATGGCTACGTTCGGCCTGCCCCCCACATCCGCCCATGCCGGCGCGCCGCAACTCTGGTTGCCCACACCCGTCGGTGAACGCTGGCAGGTGACTCAGGGGTTCCAGTGCGGCTCCCACGTTGGTACCCAATCCCGCTCACTTGACCTGGTGAATCTCGATGGCTCGACCACGGGCGCGCCGATCCGCGCTGCCGCCGATGGGACGACTTTCGTCTGGCAGGGTAGTACCGGCACGCTGATTATTGCCCATGGCGATGGGTACTACACGATGTATACGCACCTCCAGCAGGTGATTACCACCCGGCGCGGCCTGGAGGTAAACCGGGGTGATGTTATCGGG
>CAKZQX010000204.1 GCA_937141995.1 uncultured Chloroflexaceae bacterium
TGTTGAAGATTCTGTTGAAGATCGTGCCCTGCTTGCGCCCGAGGTGCGCGTTGCCGATATTGTGCTGCCAAACCAGACCAATACCTTTGGTACGATGTTTGGCGGTAACGCGCTGGCCTTGATGGACAAGGCCGCCGCGATTGCCGCCTGGCGTTTCTGTCGCCAGCCTGTTGTCACCGCTTCGACCGAGCATCTGGACTTTCGCGCGCCGGTGCATCAGGGCGAAATCGTTGAAGCTATGGCCCGTGTGATCTATGTCGGACGGACATCGCTGGTCGTCCGCGTTCATGTCTATGGTGAGCATCCGTTCCGGGGCGAGCGCCGCCTCTGCACCACCGGCTACTTTAGCATGGTCTCGATTGGCCCGGACAACCGGCCAATCGCCGTGCCGCACCTGTTGCTCGATGACGAAGTCGCCCGCGAGGAGTGGCCGGTCGGCGAGAAGATCCACACCGCTATCCTGGAACGTCGATCTAGAAGGTAACTTGTTTGTGAGTATTGATCCATTCCTCTTTCGGCAGGTTATGAGCCACTTCGCTGCGGGCGTCACTGTAGTGACCACGGCAGCGGAGGGCTACCTGTCGGGGATTACCGTCAGTTCGTTTACTTCGCTCTCGCTGGAACCGACGCTGGTGTTGATCTGCATCGATCGGCGGGCGACCAGCCACGCGGCGATTGCGACCTCGGGTCTGTTCGCGGTCAATATTCTGACCGAGGAGCAGGCGCATCTGTCGCAGCGCTTTGCCGCGCCCAATGTCGATCGGTTTATACCGGGCAGTTTCACCCTCTCCGAGCGCGGGTTGCCCCTGCTGATGGACACGCTGGCGAGCCTGGAGTGCCGGGTGGTCAACGCTTTTCCCGGTGGCGATCATACCATCTATGTGGGTGAGGTTGTCGCGGCGCACACCGCTAGCGGCCGTCCGTTGCTTTACTACCGCTCCGGATATCATCAACTTGGTTAACGCATGATGCTGTACAGAATAATACGGCTGCGAAACCTGGTTTTTTCGGTGGTCTGGGTGTGTGTCGTTTGTCTGGGATCGGCAGGTTGTATACAGGAGTCGTCGCTGGACACCGGGCAGGTTGCGTCCATTCCAACCCTTATGCCCACCCATCCCATCACGCCGGTTGCTCCCACCGCGCCGTCGGCGTTTACCGGCGCCCACCCGTCCGACAGTGGCTGGATCAACGCCGGGACCGGCGTTGATGTACGCCGGTTGCGTCTGGCTCATGGCGAGCGGACGGCCCCCGTCAGCATTATCCGGCTGGACCCGGCGCTGACGCGGTTTCGCGTAGGCTATGCGCCCGCCGAGCCGCGTCCCCTGGCAACCTGGCATGCCGAGGCCAATGCCCTGGCAACGATCAACGGGGGCTTCTTCGATGAGAACTACCAGAGCACCGCGTTGATCATCAGCGATGGGGTGGTCAGCGGCAGCAGTTATCAGGGGAGCGGGGGCATGTTCGCGGTGGACGCGGCAGGTAATGTCTCCCTGCGCTATCTGGCCGCGCAGCCCTACGACCCGAACGAGCCGCTGGTTGCGGCACTCCAGAGTTGGCCGATGTTGATCACAGACGGTACGCTGACCTACACCAGCGTGGATGATGGGCAGCGCGCCCGGCGCAGTGTGGTCGCGCTGGATCAGGCGGGGCGCGTGCTGCTGATTGCCTGTTCCGGCAATGATTTTTCGCTACGCGGTCTGGCGGACTGGTTGCTCGCCGGCGATCTGGAGATCGACGCGGCGCTCAATCTTGATGGCGGCTCCTCCACCGGCCTCTACCTGGATAGTGCTGAAGAAGATCTACGCATCCCCGCCTTTGTACCCCTGCCGATTACGTTGATAGTGGTGCCGGGGTAAGGGTTCGACATACAAAGTACAACTTGCTACACGTCCTTATGCTGAATGAACTCAATCCTTACCTTCCCGCCGCCGTCCTCCCTACACCATCCCCGCCACCAGCGCCGCCCCCACCCATCCGACAATCAGCAGCAATCCGAACTGCAGATGCAACTGCGCGGTCTGCCGGAGCACCGGCTGGAGTGCGCCCGGCTCCCGCGCGGCGGCGACAATGCGCACCAGACGCAACGCCGGCGGCAGCGTCGCAATGCTGATCAGTGTTAGCCAGGGCGCAATGCCCAGCAGCACCGTCACAATTAGCGAGAGGTAGGTGCCGCCGATCAGCAGGTAGTACTCGATATTTCCCCGCCCGCGCCCCAGCAGCGTCGCCAGCGTGTACTTTCCAACCTGGCGATCATGCTCCAGGTCGCGCAGGTTGTTTGCATGCAGGATGGCCGCCACCAGGCAGCCCACCGGCAGCGCGGCCAGCACCACCGCCAGGGGAACCGCCTGCGCCTGCACATAGTAGGAGCCGATCACAATCACTGGTCCCATAAAGATGAAAACGGCCAGTTCCCCCAGGGCGTTGTAGGCCAGCGCAAACGGCCCGGCAGTGTAGAAAAACCCCACCAGCATGCCGAGCAGTCCCAGCCAGAGAATAAACATCCCCGCGACACTGACCAGGTACAACCCGATAGCCGCGCCCAGTCCGAAGGCCACCAACCCGCCGCGCAGGATCTGCCGGGGTGTCAACTCGCCGCGCAGCAGTGCCGCGTTTGTGCCCGGTGCGTCGGGCCGGTCGGCTCCCCGCCGGTAGTCGTAGTAGTCGTTAACCAGGTTTGTACCCGCCTGGATTGCGCTCGCGCCCAGCAGGGTCAGGGCCAGCAGCCCCAGGTTGAGGTTGCTATCGTAGGCGGCAATACTGCCACCCAGCACCACCGGGATCACCGCTGCCGTGTAGCTCCAGGGACGCACGGCCCGCCACCAGAGCAGCAGTCGTCGGCGGATTGATCTCCCCGGCGGGCGCGCACCGGGGCGCTGCCAGGGCACCAGCAGCCGTTCCAACTCGTCCAGCAGGACCGAGATCAGCCAGCCCACCAGCGCCACCGCCACAAGCCCGGCGATCATGCGGTCAATGGCGTACAACTCGTAGGAGCGCCAGATCAGCCAGCCGATGCCGCTGTCCGCGCCGACAAACTCCACACCAACAATCAATGTCAGCGCGAAGCCCATCCCGAGCTTGATGCTGTTCATAATCCCCGGCAGACTCGCGGGAAGCGCTACGGTCCAGAAGAGATCCCATGGTTTTGCGCCAAAGCTACGGGCCACCTCGAAGTGGCGGGCCTCCACCTGCAGCACACTGGCGGCCACGTTCAGCACAATCAGGAAGAAGATACTGATGGCGATAGTGACAATCTTGCTGCTCTCGCCCAGACCCAGCACGACAATGATCAGCGGCAGCAGCGCGATTTTGGGCACCGGGTAGATCGCGGCGGCGATGGGCTGAAACAGCGCCCGAAACGGCGGGCTGATGCCCATCAGCAGGCCCACCACGATGGCGGGAACGCCCCCCAGCAGAAAGCCCAGACCAATCCGCATCAGGCTGACGCCCACCTCCTGCGCCAGTTGTCCGGTTGCCAGTAGTTCGCCCATGGTCACGAACACGGTGGAGGGCGGCGGATAAAACACGCGGTTCAGCCAGCCGGCCTGCACCGCCAGTTCCCAGAGAGCCAGCAGCAGCAGCGGCGATACAAAAGAGAGCCAGCGATTTTTAGGCATAGTCTATTTCCATACTTGAAATGCTCGTTACTCGGTTAGCTCCTCGGCCAGGCGCGCCCGCTCAACCTCATCGCGCAGCAGTTCCCAGATCTCGGCAAATAACTGACTAAAGCGCGGATCGCTGCGCAACGCAATGGCATCGCGCGGGCGCGCAAAGGGCACTGCTACTTCGTGCAGCAGACGACCCGGCCGCGCCGACATCAGGTAGATCCGATCTCCCAGCGTTAGCGCCTCCTCAATGCTGTGGGTCACAAACACCACCGTTTTGGCGTCACGTTCCCACTGGCGCAGCAGCACCTGTTGCAGGATCAGGCGGGTCTGGGCATCCAGCGCGCCGAAGGGCTCATCCATCAAGAGCACCTCCGGGTCGCAGGCGAAGGCGCGGGCCAGGCCCACCCGCTGCTGCATACCGCCGGACAACTGCGCCGGGTAGCTCTGCGCAAAGCGCTCCAGCCCGATCTCAGCAATCCAGTGTCGGGCCATCTCTGCCCGCTCCTGCCGGGACACGCCCTGGAGCCGCAGCCCATAGGCCACATTCTCGGCGACGGTCATCCAGGGGAAGACGCCCGACCCCTGGAAGACCATCGCCTTGACCGGGCGGGCCGAGTTGTCATGCTGGATGTGGGCACTACCGCCGGTCGCTTGCTCCAGTCCAGCCAGCACCCGTAGCAGCGTGGTCTTCCCGCAACCGCTCGGCCCGACAATGCAGACCAGTTCGCCCCGCGTCACGGTGAGCGTCACCCCACCCAGTGCTTCGACCGGTTCGGCACGCTTCCGTCCGGGATAGGTTACGTACAGGTTATCAATACTAATCTTTGGAGGTTTCATCACGTTTCACGCCTCACGTCTCACGCCCCACGTTTCACTCCGCACTATCCAGTTCGGCGGCAACTTCGGTGGCAATCTCCGTATTGACAAACTGATTCACATCAAGCAGTTCATCATACTCGAGCGAGCCGCGCTCCATAAAGAATGCCTGCAGCGTCTCCAGATCATCAATCGGCACCTCGCCGTCGGGATCATACCCGGCAAGCGGGCTGCGCATAACAACGGCAGCGGGCACCTGGGTGTACTCCTCAATGATCTGCGCAATCTCCTCATTCATATAATCGCCCTGCAGATCGCGGCAGGCCCGCAGGTAGGCCCGCATAAACCCGTGTGCCGTCTCGGAGTTGGCTTCCATCCAGGAGGCATTTGTCAACACATAGGTCGCGGTAAAGCCGTTGATAAAATCCTCCGCCAGCACCTTCACCAGCCCCTGGTCTTCATTGATCGTCACCAGCGGTTCGGTAATAACGGCCGCATCCAGGGAGCCATTCGCCAGGGCTGCGGGCATGTCGGGGAAGCGCATCGCGGTCAGTTCGACATCCTCAATCGAGAGTCCCTCCTCCGCCAGCGCCTGCTCCACCCAGTACTCGATGGCCGCGCCGATGCCGTTAACGGCGACCCGCTTACCCGCCAGGTCCGCCGCGCTCTGGATATCGTCGCGGTCAGCGCCTGTCACCAGCGGAGTTGCCAGGGGGGGACTCTCGCTGTGCATCGGGGCGATGATTGTGAAATCAAGACCCTGCTCCAGGGCGTTAAACACTCCGGCATTGCCCCCGGCAAAAATCACTTCAAAGTTCCCGGCGGCCAGTTGGATCACGGCATCGTTGGTACTCTGAATCGCTGTTAGCTGAATCTCAATATTTTCCTCGGCAAAGTAGCCCCGCTCGATGCCGACATAGAGTGGCGCAAAGATGATGATCGGGATGTAGCCCAGGCGGATCGTCTGAACTTCCTGACTTTCATTGTCGGCTGAAGGTGTCGTACTGCAGGCGGTCAACAGGGCCAGGATCAGGAGCAGCGCAACTGCCTGCCGCAGGCGGGTTATAGGTAATGGCATGTTGTTTCTCTTTCTCTCTCAAAAAAGTGAAGAGGTACGCCCTAAGCGATCAAACGTCCGGTCTGATCGCATACTCATAGTGGCCCGCGTAAGCCCTGTAAAAAGAGAGGTCTGTAACTGAGGCTATCCGCCGGCAGATGCAATCTGCTGCGCCAGGAAGTTGCGCACGTTCTGGGGCGTGTCACGTTCCAGCGCCTGCCGGGCTATGGCCTGGGCATCGGCCAGGCTGGCTCGGCGAATGATAACCTTGGCTGCCGGGATTAACGCGGAACTCATGCTCAACTCGGTGATCCCCAGGCCCACCAGCAGCACCTGTGCCAGTGGATCACCGGCCAGTTCACCACATACACCGACCCACTTCCCGGCATCGTGGGCAGCGCGGGCAGTCTGGGCAATCAGGCGTAGCACGGCGGGGTGAAAGGCATCATTCAGGTAGTTGACGGCGGCGTTGGTACGGTCGGCGGCCAGGGTGTACTGCGTCAGATCATTGGTGCCGATGCTCAGGAAATCGACCAGGGTCAGCGCCTGTTCCGCCAGGAGCGCAATCGCGGGCGTTTCAACCATAATGCCAATATCCAGCCGATCCGCGATGGTCTGCCCTTCCTGCCGTAGCTCCGTGGCTACCTCGGCGACCAGTTGCCGCAGCGTGCGAATCTCATCAATACTACTGACCATCGGGAACATGACTTTGATGGTGTGACCGGCATCGATCCGCCAGATCGCGCGCAACTGGGTTCTGAGCAGTTCGGGAGCAATATTCAGCAGGCGGATGCCGCGCATACCCAGTGCCGGGTTCTGCTCGGTGGCGGTTTTGAGATAGCGCACCGGCTTATCGCTGCCAATGTCCAGCGTGCGGATAATCAATGGTCGTTCCGCCAGGAGCGCGGCACAGGCGCGGTACTGGGCCAGTTGTTCTTCCTCATCCGGCGCGGTGGCCCGGTCCACAAAGAGAAATTCGGTGCGGAGCAGGCCAACTCCCTCAGCGCCCTCGGTCAGTGCCTGGTTAACCTCGGCCAGGCTCCCCACATTTGCTACAACTTCGATCCGCCGGTTGTCACGCGTCATTGTCATCTGTTGCGCAACGGCACGCTGCTGCGCACGTTGTTCCTGTTCAGACTGCGCGCGCTTCCGCGCCATGGCGACCAGCGTCTCGGAGGGATGCAGGATGACTTTCCCCGACTTGCCATCGACAATGGCCGGGGTACCGTCGGGCACCTCCAGGATCGCCGGGCCAACCCCCACAACGGCGGGCAGGCCCATCCCCCGCGCCAGAATTGCGACGTGCGATGTTGGTCCGCCATCGGCGGTGCAGAATGCCAGAACATGGGCGTGGTCCAGCATCGCCGCTTCTGAAGGCAGCAGTTCCTGAGCCAGAACAACACACGGTTGCTCCGGCAGCGCGAATGCCTGTCCCTCGGGATCAAGCAGGAGGCGCAGCAGACGCTGTTTAAGATCCTGCAAATCGGCAACCCGCGCCTGGAAGATCGGATCATGCCGCTGGTGCAGTGTGGCGCTATGCTGGTCAAGCACAGCGATTACTGCCGCCTCAAGATTAAACTTCTGCTCTGTACAGAATGTTGCAATGTCCACCTCAAGCGTTGGATCGTTGAGAAAGGCGAGATGTGCCGCAAAGATCGCGGCTTCCTCGGTACCGGCAGTCTGAACAACCCGGTCATGCAGCGCGCGTAACTCGTCACGGGCCTGCTCACGCACCTGGCGAAAGCGCTCCAGTTCGGCATCGGGATCGGCGACGGTGTGAAACTCGGGGGGGGCAATCCGCGTACGCAGGCAAAAGGTCGGGCCAACGGCAATACCCGGTGCTGCCCCAACGCCCTTGAGCGGCGGTATGTCCGGTGCTGCGGCGGGGTCCGGCATGGCGGGAGTGGTCGTTGTGGTTGTCGGCGCTGCCGGTTGGGGCATGGCGGGAACATCTGCGCGTTCAGGAGTAGCCGGACGGGGAGGCGTGACATCTTCCGGCCCCAGCGCAAAATCGGACTCAACCAGATGTTGCAGAGCAGCCAGAGCGGAGGCAGCATCATCACCTTCAGCGCTAATCAGAATGCGCTGGCCCTGGGATACCCCCAGCGCCGTTACCCCCAGCATGCTTTTGGCATCGACGGTCCGGCCTGCCGGCCGATCAAGATTTTTGACCTGTACGCTGCTTGTGAAGCGCGCCGCTGTCTGCACAAACAGCGCCGCCGGGCGTGCATGTAGTCCGTGGGTTTCGGTTACGATGATGGTTGTCTCGGGCATTGACGAATCCCTCTGGATCTTGCAAAGATGTGAGCATGCGCGTGTCTGGGGCGGCAGTTCGCTGCCGCCCCACTCCTCCCCCGTTATTTTACTCGATCTTGACCAGTTCGCGCGCGTGCTCGGCGGCGGCGGCCGTCTGCGCCAGGGTTGCGCCATTGGCGGCTTCCACGGCGGCGAGGATAGCTCCTTCCACCAGTGGCGCATTGCTCATGATAAATGATACACCACTGAGTTCCAGCGCCGTTTCGGCACTCATCACCGCGCTGCCCAGGTCCATCAACACCAGAATCCCTGCGGCCGGGTCGAGCCGCTCGAGCGCCTGCGCAATCAGATCCGTGCTGGTGCCCAGTGTGCCGTCAAGGGTGCCGCCGGCCGTTGCAATTGCAACCTTACCCTGCGTCATCTGTTCGGCCAGTGCCTTGACGCCCTCGGCAATCGCGGCACTATGAGAAACGATCAGCAGACTGACCATACTACCTCCGCAGTAGGGACGCGCAAACACGCGCCCGCATGCCCTCTCGATATGGAAAACCCACCCATGGGCAGTTGCAGAGGCCTGCCCAATGAGTGGCATTTCCCGGCGATCCGGCAACACATCATACCCAATCGGTAGTTTGCACCTCACGGACGAATTACACGCCGTAGGCTGCTGCGAGAATCTCGATGGGATGCTGCGTTGGTACACCCGTGCCATGTGTGATCTGCCAGCGGCAAGTTTCGCTGTCGCAGACCGCCAGGTCGCTGCCCGAACTGCGCACAAAGTCGAACAACGGTGCCCCTACGTCCATGCCAATCTGGTATTTCTCAATTTTGTAGCCATAGGTTCCGGCAATGCCGCAGCAGTCGGCGGTGCTTTCATTCAGATGCAGTCCCGGTACCAGTTCCAGGATATCCAGGGCCGGTCGTCCGACGCGATGCGCGCGTAACTGGCAGGGCGGATGGTAGGGCAGAGTGCGATCTACCGGCTTGAAGTCGGTATTCAGTTCGCCCCGCTCGTAGAGCAGTCGCAAGAACTCAAAGATATCGAAGGTATTCTCGGCAATCAGCCGGACCTCCGGGCTGTGCAGACCCAGGATCTCGGGCGCTTCCTCTTTGAGCGTGAGGGTGCAACTGGTGCTGGTGCCCACAATGGGAATGCCGCGCTTCACATAGGGCAGCATCTTCTCAACATTCGATGTATGGTAGCGCTGGGCGGCCGGAAATGCGCCATTGGAGAGCAGCGGCAGGCCGCAGCAGTTTTGCTCCGGGAGCAGCACCTCATAGCCGTTGCGTTCCAGCACGGCAATTGCCGCCTGGCCCACATGCGGCTCGTAGTAGTTGGTGGCACAGCCGTGGAAGTAGGCCACCTGCTTTGTCGCCTTGGGGCGCGGCTCGCTGTTCTGTGACTGACGCTTGAACCAGGAGCGGAAGCTGTAGGTCGAGTAGGTCGGCAGCGGTGCTGCCCGCGCGATGCCCATAATCTGCTCCAGTGACCAGCGGAAGGCGGAGTTTTTGAAGGCAAAGTTTGCCAGCGGCGCATGCGGTCCGCAGCCCAACTGCCCCATCAGGCCGGAGCGGGCGATCAGCGCGTTGCGGAGCGGTAGTCCCCGATCTTCGATAATTTTGCCGCGCGCGCGCGCGTTCAGTTCGGCGATGCGCACACCGGTTGGGCAGACCTGGTTACACACCCGGCAACCCGAACAGTAATCCACCGACTCATCGGGGGAGGGTTGCTGCTCGTGGCGAAAGCGCTGCGCTTGCGGGCCGACATATTTCGGCCCGGGGAAGCGGTCGGTCACGGCGCTGACCGGGCAGGCCGATGAGCAGATATTGCACTTGATACAGTGATCCAGTGAATGCTCGATCGAAAGCTCGATATGGTCATGGTGTGGAATATTTGTGGTCATAGTCCTGATTTTCGCTATGCTGTTCCTTAATCCTCAATCCTCAATCCGTAGCAGTTGCCCGGCGTGCCAGCCGGTTGCCAGTGCCAGACCGCTGTAGCAGCGCTCCGGGATCGGGTCGGAGCCGGTCAGGAGCGACCCGGCGACGACGACATTATCGTAGACGCGGTGGTCGTGAGCATCCAACGGACGCAGGCCATCATCGGTGGCAATCCCCGCCCGGTAGATCGGATGGCCGTGCTCGGCGAGGAAGCGAGGCTCAAACCATTCGGCGCGTGACTGTGGGGCGCGCAACGGCAACCCCAGCGCCGTCTCCCAGACACGGCCGGTGTGGTCGGTACGAATGCCGCCCCCCGCGATACCGCCGGTTGCCAGCAGAAAATAGTTCGCGCGGTGCTCCTGCTCACGCGCGGCGGCCTCGCTGTAGACGGTCGTCAGTCGGCCATCCTCCCCGATACCGCGCAGCACCTCGGAGCCAACCTGCAGGCGGCCGCCGACATGGGCAATCGCGTTGCGGAAGATCTGAAAGAGGCGCATCCCTGGGATGGAAGGGGGCAACGTCGGGATCTCAAAGATCTGCGCCCCGGTAATCCGCTCCAGGTCGCGCATGGCCCCGACCGGATCTTTAAGCCCCAGCACAGCCGGCAGGCCAATGCGGGTAGCACTGCCCCGCTCCTTGCGTAACTGTTCGCCGATCTGCTCGCGGAAGCCGGGATCGTCAAACAGAAATGCAAAGGTCCGCGTGGTAAACTCCAGGCTACGCTTGATCGGCGGCAGTGTCAGGTAGACTCCCCGCGCCGCAACACCCTGTGCTTGCAGGTTATCCGCAGCCAGCGGTGGATAGAAATCGCGCAACTCGTGGAAACCGGCGATCAACATCTCGTCCGCCTGCCGGACATCGCCGGCCGCCATCGTTACGGGAAAGAATGCTGCCGGACGCAACGCGCCGATGGCAGTAGGCAGCAGCGTGTTACGTTCCAGACTGCCGACATAGGGATAGTTGGCTGCTTCCACCAGCGCGCGGAAACGATCGATTGCCGCTTCGAGCCCTTCGACGCCCACGCGTGCGTAGGTATGATCCGGCTGACTCGCCGGCAAACTCCGCAGGACTTCGCGCAGATCATTACCCTCGGTATCCCCCCAGACATCAATCGTGCCGCCGGTCCAGTGGGTGGCACCCTGGCCTTTGGACAACAGCAGCGGCCGCCGCCCGGCCTCCGCCAGGGCCAGCGCGCCCATTAACCCGGCGAGTCCTGCGCCAATGACAATTGTATCGCGCATAGTTCTTATCTTTTCATTGCAGGCCAGGCGCTATTGTGACGCGGCGCTATCACTGGTCATCGTCACACGCCCGCCTCTGGCTATTCACC
>CAKZQX010000205.1 GCA_937141995.1 uncultured Chloroflexaceae bacterium
TTTCAGTACGCGAGACACTAACGACCGACGAGCAGGCATTAGCAACCTCAGTCTGATGTATATGGAAACAGGACTAGGACTGGTAGCGCCCCTGGAGGCATTATAATGGCGCTGGTTGGTAACATCCGAGACTTTGGCCTTTCTGATTTTTTGTACCTCGTAGACCGTGGCTACAAGACCGGGTGCTTGCATCTGAGTCGGGATGAAGAGAAAGCCATCCTGTACTTTGAGAAGGGCAAGCTAATCTACGCGGCACGTCATCAGGGCG
Source organism: uncultured Chloroflexaceae bacterium (assembly GCA_937141995.1). GTDB lineage: Bacteria > Chloroflexota > Chloroflexia > Chloroflexales > Chloroflexaceae > CAKZQX01. The sequence continues at coordinate 269 of CAKZQX010000205.1, forward strand.
AGCAATTGGGCGATCTGTTGATCCGCCAGGGGAAACTTTCTCCCCAACAACTGGATCAGGCCCGACAGGCCTGTAACCATGGTGGGAACAGTTTGACACTAACGCAGGCGATCCTCAACGAAAATATCCTTTCACATGAGGATCTACAGCAAACTCTACAGGTCCACACGGAGGAATCAGTCTATGGACTGTTTGGCTGGCCTGATGGTGAATTTCGTTTTGAGCAGGGCCAGAAACCTGATCCGGCTGAACCCATTATGCCAACACCGTTGCCCGTTGAGAACTTGATTATGGAGGGAGTGCGGCGCATCGATGAGTGGGGTCGCATCAAAGATCGCATTCCCAGTACCGATATGATTGTCAGGTTTGTTGAGCAGCCTGGCGAGAAGGCAAAGGGGGTAAAACTGGCTCCCGAAGAGTGGCGGGTTTTTGCTCGCATTAATGGGAAGGATACTCTTGCCGACATTGCGCAAAAGACCAGTCTTAGCGAGTTCGATGTCTGTCGAATTGTGTATGGTTTTATGACGGCAGGTCTGGTGGATGTCGTCAAGAAACCGAAACCTGCGCCAGTAGCAGGCAGTGGACAAGCAAGGGAAGCGCCCAGGATCAAGAAGAGCCTGGTTAACCGCATTATCAATCGTATCCGTGGTATGTAGAATTGTGCGCTCCTGCCAGGGCACAGCACCGTAGCGGAGGGCCGGTGTGCAGACGGTAAAAATGGTTATTAGTGGGGCGGTCAACGCCGGGAAGACTGAGTTTATTCGGTCAATTAGTGAGATCGAAGTGGTCTCCACCGAGCGACGCGCCTCCGACGACACCAAACATATAAAGAAGGAAACGACGGTGGCGATGGACTTCGGTCGTATCGCCGTTTCCGATGACCTCGTGCTGCATCTGTTTGGTACGCCAGGTCAGAAGCGGTTCGATTTTATGTGGGAGATCCTCTCGGAAGGGATGCTTGGGCTGGTTGTGCTGGTTGACAGTACCCGCCCCGAGACATTTCGGGAGACGAATCGGATTATCGATTTCTTTACCTCCTACCGGGAAACGGCTTATGTGATCGCCGCCAACAAACAGGATCGTCCCAATGCCTGGGCACCGGACGAATTGCGGCTGGCGTTACGCCAACCACCGCATGTGAAGGTGCTCCCGTGTGTTGCTTCTGAGCGCGAGAGCGTGAAGAATATCCTGCTTGAGCTGCTCTATGTGATTATGCAGCGGAGTGAGGATTAGGCTATCAGGGGCGTTCTTTTTCCTTAGGTAGTGCTGGGTTGATACAAACGCGGTGACAGGTACTTTCCCGTCACCGCGCTCTTTTTGTGTTCAGCAGATACTACGCTTCTTCTCTTCCACGCGTTACGCGGTGGGTGTACAGATCAGCTATGTGCTTCCGTGAAGGCGGTCTTCGCCTGCGGCAGCATGGTACTGTTTTATCCTTTT
>CAKZQX010000206.1 GCA_937141995.1 uncultured Chloroflexaceae bacterium
GCTGTCATCTTCTCACGCCTTTGTATGCAAAACACCTGTGCTGTCCGCCCCTAAAAGGGTGTAGAGTAGGGGGCCATCGGTAGCATCCCACAGGCGCACCGTTCGGTCATGGGATGCCGAGGCCAGGATACGACCATCCGGGCTGAACGCGACGCTGAAAACCTGATCGGTATTCGTCTCCAGGGTTTGCAGCAGCGTACCATCGCGCACATCCCACAGCCGCACCGCAGAATCCGGCCATGTCCCGGAGGCAAGCACACTCCCATCCGGGCTGAATGCGATATGAGTGTTCCCCCGGAGGAAACTGGCCGGGCTCAGCGTATGTTGCAGCGTGGCGGTTGCGGCATCCCACAGATGTACCGTCCCACCGTCACCTGATCCGGAGGCGATGATACTCCCCTCCGGGCTGAATGCTACGCTGTGGACACCAGACGAAACCTCCATCGTATGCAACGGGGAGTTAGCACGTTCGGAGACAACCCATGCCCCCGCTGCAACAAGAATGACGACCCCGACAACTGCTGCTATCCCTATCCAGATCGGACGATGTGTCTGTCCCTGCGGTTCCCTGGCTTTGCTAGTCATCAGGTGTTCTCCTTTTTTGTACATGCATACCTACCAGATGCAATCAGATGAACCGAACCCCACTCCCCAGGCGGAGAGTGCTGGTTGCGGTCTCGTGGGAGGTGCCGCTGTAGAGCACCGACACTCGGCAACTTCAGCGCGATCCCAGGAGGGTGGGATTGTAATGGTTTTCCTTCGCGCCACATGCGGTGCTAATGCTGTCCACGGGCCATATACAGAAAATCTGCTCGATGACTACCACGCTGATCGAGTATCACTTCCTCTGGGCTAATCAATTCATAGTCTGACAATGACTCCATACGCCCTGTTACCGGCCAATCTTCCTCTGGTAATCCACCTGGTATGACTATTGTGGCACAACCATCCTCTCCAGTTGAGGCTGCAAATACGCCCCTAAGTCCATTAAAATCCACCACAAACCTTCCATCCTCAATCCCCTGATCACCTTCATCGACCTCCCCATCCCCGTTTGTGTCCAGATAGGCACACCCAAAAAAGAAGGTGTCGGCGAGTACCGGTTCAGGTGATGCGGAAAGATTATCTGAAAATCCACATCCCGTCAAAGTCAATAGAACACATATGAATACAGTAATAAAATTTGAGGTTTTATTATTTCCTGGCATTTTCTCACCTTGTATCCATTTTATAGCTACAGCAATCCTAAGGATCATAGCGATGCAACTTCGGGAAGTTGAAGACCTGCCCATCCAGAAACTGCTCAAAGGGGGTTGTCAAGTCCAGAAAGCTGGTCAGGTGCGCCTACTGCTGCCGGACAAACGGCCCTGGTCTGGTTCCGGATATCCTCAATCGGGTTCCGGCTGGGATCAGGGGGGGCAAATCACTAATGTTGCCCACTCTCTCATGTGTAGGGCACCAGGGAACATTTTGTCATACGCATACATACGACTTTCCGCGTGGCCCAGATCATCGGCAGGGGGCGGCTCCCAGACCCCGGTCTCGCCCAGCGCGCAGCGGTGGCGCGGGGCTGAGACTGCCGGCGGGCGAGATCACCGCCACCCTGGTGGACTGATCCCCTGGTGTGACTTATACCAATGTGCCGGCAAAACAGCAATCAACGAGAACGAGCGCAATGGGCGCAATGGTGGCACGTTCCTATGTATCATTTCTGCGTGCTCAGTGTTCTCGGTGGCTATGATAACAAATCGGTATTACTTGTTTGAGTTACCGTTGCCTGTAATTCTGATCCCTATGGCTTCACAATGGCATGCATCAGCGAAATGTCGCTTTTTACACGTATGTTTTTACACCCCTCTTTACGGCATTACCCCGTCGGATTCATCACCCGCCCGACAAACAATACCGCACCGGTATTCGTATCACGGATCATAAAGACAAAGGGGCGGTCAATCGTCATCTCGACCGGCTCGTCTTCAGGAGGCATGGCGCTGGTGACGCCAATCACGGCGGCGGTGGCGGCAGCGGCCTCGGTGCCCGCTTCATCCACGGTTATCGATGCCTGGTGCAGCAGATCGCTGATAAACAGTTCGCGGGTGCCATCCATCCCGGAGAAGTCGGCGGCATCCGGGTTGAAGGCGTCGGGCATGCCCATCGCGGTCAGCAGGCTGCGCAGGCTGAAGCTGGTGCCTTCAAACTCGAATTTGGGCATGGAGAGGATGACCTCGCGCGCAGCCATTTCCCCTACGACGGTCTGCACCTGTGCGGCGTCCAGTGTCTCCTCAAACTGGGGGAACTGCCCGGCCTGGGGCAGCAGGATCACCATTGCGAAGCCCTGCTTGTAGGGCAGTTCCACCGCCTGGTAGTTTGTTCCCTCGGTGTAGCGAAACTCCTCGCGCTGGAACATCATCGGCACGGTGATCTGGCTGCCATCCAGCAGATTAAAGGTATCATCGCGGGTGACCTCGGCCTCACACTGATTAATCCAGGCGGCATTGAAGTAGATCGCATTGGTCAACACCATCCGGGTCAGCGCGTCAATGGTGCCGGACGGCAGCAGATCGGTGATGCGGCCCTCAGTCTGCTCGTTCACCCAGCCGTTGATCGTTTCGCGGGAAGCCTCCGGCGCGCTCTGAAAGTCCAGCGTGCGTAGCCCGGAGCCATAGTTCGCGGCCAGGGTGTCCAGAAACTCGTCGCGGAAGGTGTAGCCCGCCTGCCCCCAGATGGCATTGGCGATCCGCAGCTTGAAGGCGGTCTCCTCCGAATCGTCGGTTTCCTCGGTCGTGGGGTTGCGCGCCGCCAGTTCCTGGTCCAGCGCGTTAAAGGCCGGGTGCAATTGCTCCTCCGGCAGCGTAAAGTGCAGCGTCTCCGCCATCTGCTGCGCGGTAGCACCCTCCGCGCCGGCATAGGTCATCGCCAGCGCCAGCGAGATGCTGTAGGGGGAGTAAAAGAGGTTGCCCGCATCGCCTGCGCGCAGCCCCTGGTAGAGATCGAAGGCAAACTGCGTGTTCGCGTCAACCAGGGTGGACATGGTTTCGGGCGCAACCTCGGGCGTCTCCTCGCGCGGCTTCTCCGACTGGACAACGCCGGCTGCGACCGGGCTACCGCAGCCACTGGTCACCAGCAATACGCCGATCAGCAGCAGGGCGACGGCCGCGAAACGCCGGGTAGCGAGTAGGATTGTCACAGTATGCTCCTTCCAGATATGCAACATCGCGCATTCTTCTTGCCTACCGTAGAGACGCCGCCGGGCCGGAAAGAGTTCCGTTGATGCAGAGAACAAAGAACAAAGAAACAGAGAACACAGCGTGTGGTACGTGATGCTCTTGACCCGCGCCGCCAGCATCGCTACTGGCCGGGCGCGGATCTGGTGGTGGAGATCGTCAGTCCGGATAACCCCGAACGTGATACGCGGGTCGAGCGAGCAGACTATGCCGAGGCCGGCATCCCAGAATACTGGATTGTGCATCCGGAAGCGGCAGCGATCACCGTTTTGACGCTGACGGACGACACCTACCGCGAGCATGGCCTGTTCCGGCGCGGCAAGCCGGCAACTTCATTGCTGCTGCCGGCTTCGCGGTAGATGTAGATAGCGCAGATTACGGCACTTTGGGGAACTGCCCGCTGCCGGATACCTCGCCGGCAAC
>CAKZQX010000207.1 GCA_937141995.1 uncultured Chloroflexaceae bacterium
TGAATGTGGCTCTCGATGTGGGCTATCTTCATACCGGTATTGAGAAAAATATGGAGAGCAAGACTTACCAGAAGGCGGTCGTTCTGACTGACCGGACGGATTATCTGGCACCGCTCTCCAATAACCTGAGCTATGTCATGGCCGTCGAAAAACTGCTCGATTGTGAAATTCCGGTGCGCGTGCAGACGGTGCGCGTGTTGCTGGCCGAGTTGACCCGTATCAACTCGCACCTGGTCTGGTTGGGCACGCATGCGTTGGACCTGGCCGCGATGAGTGTGTTCCTCTATGCGTTCCGGGAACGCGAGCAGATCCTCGATATTTTTGAACTGGTCAGTGGCGCGCGCATGATGACCAGTTACTTCCGCGTTGGTGGCCTGGCCTATGATCTCCCCTCAGAGTTTTTGCCGACAGTGCAGCAGTTTATTCGTAGTATGTCCAGCCGGATTGATGAGTATGAAGATCTGCTGACGAAAAACCCACTCTGGCTGGATCGTTCTGTGGGTGTCGGGAAGATTACAGCCGATGAAGCGATTGCCCTGGGGTTGACCGGCGGCAATCTGCGTGCGTCCGGCGTGACCTGGGATCTGCGCAAGACGATGCCTTACTGTGGCTATGAAACGTATGACTTTGAAGTTCCGGTGGGGTACAATGGCGATAACTATGATCGCTATCGCGTGCGGATGGCCGAGATGCGCCAGAGCCTGCGGATTGCGCAGCAGGCCCACCAGCGCCTGAGTGAGATGGGACCGGGGCCATACATGACCAGCGACCGCAAGGTTGCACCGCCACCCAAGAGTGAGATTACCCACAGCATGGAGTCGCTCATCCATCACTTTAAGCTCTGGACGGAGGGCTTTAAGGTGCCCCAGGGCGATGCTTATGCCGCGATTGAGTCGCCACGCGGTATCCTGGGAACCTACATCGTGAGTGATGGCGGTCCCAAACCCTATCGCGTCCATTTCCGTCCGCCTTCCTTTATCAACTTGCAATCTTTGCCGCATATGGCCCGTGGTCACATGATTGCCGATCTGGTGGCGCTGATTGCAAGCGTAGACCCGATACTGGGCGAAGTCGATCGTTAGGGAGAATTGAGAACCGCGAAATCAGAACTACGGAATGGTTCCCGGTTTTCGGTTCTCGGTTTTCGGTTCTTAAATTTTATGATAAAAGAAACACATGCAGCCGAGATCAAAGCGATTGTCGCGCGCTATCCCAGTCCAACCAGCGCAGTGTTGCCGCTGCTGTATATCGCGCAGGAGGCGTACGGTTACCTGAGTCGGGATGCAATCCGCGAGGTTGCCGAGATTCTGCACATGCCCTACACCGATGTATTTGAAATCGTGGGGTTTTATACGCTGTTCTATGATCGGCCGGTCGGGAAGTGGATGTTGCAGGTGTGCGATGATGTGCCCTGCTGCTATCTGGGCGCGGAAGAGTTGATCGCGGCGCTCAAGCAGAAGCTCAACATCCGCGAGGAAGGCACAACTCAGGACGGCATGTTTACGCTGCAGCGGGTCAAGTGCCTGGCCGCCTGCGATAAAGCCCCGCTGTTGCAGGCCAATCTCGAGTATGTCTACAATGTGACGCCGGAGCGGGTGGACGCGCTGCTGAATGAACTGCGGGCGCGGACGGAGCGCGGCGAACGGCTCAGTATTGCCGGACATGCGGCGGAAGATTACGAGTTTACCGCTGACGGAATGCTGCACTTGCTGGAGCGCCACCTTGGAGCGATCCCCGGGCAGCCGCCCGATCCGCCGACCACTGCATCGTCGGAAGCACAGAAGACCGGCGCGCAGGCGGCCGCCGGCGCACCGGCTGAGCCCGAAAAAGCCCGCGCCGAGGCCCGGGCCGAGCAGGAAGCGCCGATTGAGCCGTCGCCCGATCGGTCCTCCGCCGGCACGCAACCCGATCCGGAAAAAGATGCGGGCGCAGTTCCGGCACAGACACCCCAGCAGGAGCCGCCAGAAGACGAATCGGCTGAGGCGGTGGAGCAGCAATCGGAGGATGGGTCTCAGGCAACCCGCCCCGACGAGTCCGACGAGGTACGCCCGTAAGCGCTTGTGGGTGGTTACAGCCTAGAAACGGATAGAAGCTATGTCGCTTTTGAAAGAACATATTGTCCTGCGTGATATCGAGATACCGGACATTGCCGACTTCGAGGTCTACCAGCAGCATGGCGGTTACCAGGCGTTGCGTATGGCGCTCACACAGAAGTCACCGGCGGATATTGTGACCATGGTGCGGGACGCCGGTCTGCGTGGGCGCGGTGGCGCGGGGTTCCCCACCGGCGTGAAGTGGGGCTTTCTGCCGAAGGGTGTCTACCCACGCTACCTGCTGTGCAACTGTGATGAGAGTGAGCCGGGAACATTTAATAATCATCAGATTATTGATCGTAATCCGCACCAGTTAATCGAGGGGATCATTATCTCGTCCTACGCGATAGAGTGCCATACCGCGTATATCTATGCCCGGGGCGAGTTTGCAACGGCATCACGCACGCTGGAGCATGCGGTGGCGCAGGCCTATGCGTCCGGCTTTGTGGGTAAGAATATCCTGGACAGTGGTTTTGACCTGGATATCTATGTGCATCGCGGGGCGGGTGCCTACATCTGCGGCGAAGAGACGGCGCTGATGGAGTCGTTAGAGGGCAAGATCGGTCAACCGCGCCTCAAGCCGCCCTTCCCGGCAGTCGAGGGTTTCTACGCCAAGCCAACGATTATCAACAATGTTGAGACGCTGATGAATGTGCCGCCTATTGTGCAGAAGGGCGTGGACTGGTACCGCAGCTTCGGTACCGAGAAGAGTCCCGGCACCAAGGCGTTCTCGCTCTGCGGGCATGTGAATAAGCCCGGCAACTATGAGTTGCCGTTTGGGGTAACGCTGCGCGAGTTGATCTATAACCCCGCATATGGCGGCGGTATGCGCGAAGATCGCCCGGTCAAGATTGTCGTGCCCGGCGGTGCTTCGGCCCCCTGGATGACGGGTGATCAACTGGATGTGCCGCTGGACTATGAGTCGCTGGCTGCCGCCGGGACCATGCTCGGCTCCGGTGGGGTGATTGTGCTGAATGATACGGTGAGCGCGCCGCATGTGGCCTACAAGTTTGACGAGTTCTTCAAGCATGAGAGTTGCGGCAAGTGTACGCCCTGCCGCGAGGGCACCTACTGGCTGGTGCATGTGCTTGAGCGTATGATCGAGCAGGGCCGGCCGCAGCCGGACGATATTCCCGTCCTGCACGATATCTACAAGCAGATCGCCGGTAATTGTCTCTGTCTGCTCGGCGAGAGTGCCGTGATGCCGATCAAGAGCGCGATGGCGCTCTTCCCGGAGGAGTTTGAGACGCTGGTCCGCGCCAACGGCAGTAAGCACAAGATCGAATTGACCGGAGCCTAAGCGCCTGCCGGCCGAGGAGCGACGCATATGACCAGTTCGCTACGCTGGACTGTTGCCGATCTGGAAGCACTCCCTGAGAATGGTAATCTTTATGAGATCATTGATGGGGCGTTGTATGTGTCAAAACAACCACACTGGCATCATCAAACGACCTGTACCAATATTGCCGCAGAACTGGTGATCTGGAGCCGGAGCAGCGGTAAGGGATTAACACTCGAAGCACCTGGGGTTATTTACACTGACGATGAAGCTGTCGCGCCGGATATCGTCTGGATCAACCGTGAACGTCTGGCAACCGTCCTGGGTGAGGATGGCAAACTGCATGGATCACCGGATCTGGTGGTGGAGGTGCTCTCGCCGGGTATGCAGAATGAACAGCGCGACCGTGAAGCCAAGCGGCGGCTTTATTCGCGTCAGGG
>CAKZQX010000208.1 GCA_937141995.1 uncultured Chloroflexaceae bacterium
CGCAACACCTGCCGATCCGATGTCGCCCCCGACCGCAGCACATCAACTGTCCAGTGCTTCTGATCGCGCTTGGGTACGCGTACCCGATCAAAATGTTGACTGCTAAACAACCCGACCAGCGCCTCAAAGCTATTGTCGGACAGCAGCAGTTCCACATAGCGGTCGCCGATACCATGCCGATGCCAGTCTTGCAGATCATTATCCGACAGACGGCGCAGGCGGTGCGCATCGCTCCCCTGAACGCAGAACATGCGTCGCTCGTAGTGTTCAGTTTTGCCGTTATAAAAACCGGGGGAAGTAAACTTCTCGTGGTCGGTATAGAAATTAATAAATTCCAGGGCATGGAGGAAAGAACTTTGCGTTGCCGCCACCCGCGACTGGCCGCTGGTCCCCATGCGCAGCGTCTCGGTAATAACACCATTAGGGCCATTGACGTGGGGCGCAATTACCAGACCACCGGCCCGCGCAATAATTTCGTAGGCATCGGTCACATAGCGTGTATTGGCGATACTGCATGCGCCCTTTTTGAGTACATCCGGTGGCACGCCCAGTTGCAGAAGGGTCGCCTCAATCAGGCTCAACGGATGATGCGGCGAGAAAATACCCAAAATATGCGCGCCATAGTGCGATGTAAACTCAAAACCGGGTAGAACGGTTATTTTATCCAGTAACCGGCGATACTCATCAAGCCGGGATTGCTCTTCAGGCGTCAGTCGTCCGGCAGTTTCTAATGCGCGCAGAAATTCAAGCTCCCGTTGAAATTGATCATACCCCTGAACAGTATTATGGTCCGTAAAAGCGATAATCTCCAGTTCCCGGCGCTCGGCCTCCTGCAAGATATCAAGGTAGCTCACTTCGGGTTCGGCGTAATCTTCAGAAGCGGGAGTATGAATATGCAAATCGACCCGTACCCATCGCAAACCATTGCGCTCATCAGTTACATTGCTCATACGTCTATAACTCCACAAATAACGAAGGCTCTCTATTTTCCAGAACAATCTCTATTTACTTTTGGTAGCATCGAGATTTGGCTGCACATAGTATGAAAAGAACAAACAAAGTGTGAAGAACAAACACGTTATCCGCCGGCGATGCGCCCGACGTGCTTTGTTCCAGGTTGTGCTGTTCGCTGTTCTCTATAGAAAGGTGCAGTTTAACTCCTTTCGGTCATAATCCACAGGCAGTATACTATAGAAAGAACAAATAAACAAAGGACAAAGAACAAACACGTTCTCCAGAAAGATGCGATTGGCATGCTTTGCTCTCGGTTGCTTTGTGCGTTGTTCTTTCTCTATGCTTCTCCTCGTGCGACCAAAATTTCAAGCGGACAAAGGATAATAGCCCATTTGCTGATAAGGACGGATATTGCTCCGCAAGCAATTGTTGCCTCTATGATACCTTAAAGCGGCGGAAGTGACAATTGGTTTTTTGTGACATCTGAAACAAAAAATGTTTGGCAATCGGCACGGCGCAACGAGAGGTTGGGGAATCGGAACATCCGGAATCGGGCATACACCATCAGGGCAAGCGCCGCAGTGCTGCCGGGCGTTTGATTAATCACGCATCCGTAGCGCAATTTCGGCAACGCGCCGGCCCAGTGCATACGCCTGCTGCTGATCGGCTGCGGTCAGGGTAGTGATGGCCGTTGCGCCGTAATAGGAGCCCGACTGCTCCATCTGTGGCGTCCAGGGCAGCCCGACGATCAGCATGCTGTTGCCCAGAAACCAGTGCAGCACATTGAGCAGCGTAAACTCGGTGCCGGAGTGGCGGCCCGCGCTGGTCGTAAATGCCGCGCCGACCTTCCCGGCCAGGCTGCCCTCCTCCCAGAGATCGCCGGTTGTGTCCAGCCAGCGCTTGAGCGTGCCCTTGATGCCGGTCCAGTTAGGTGTGCCGATAATTAACGCATCGGCGGCGATCATGTCGTCACGCGTGGCCTGGCGCGGATTGCGCAGCACAACCTCAGTATTTGCGACAGATTGCGCACCGGTGGCGATATGTTCGGCCAGTGCCTCGATCAGATCGCCCAGATCATACAGAATCAACACGCGACAGGGGGCAGTTGGTGTCACTGGTGGGCCTCCTTTCTCAGGATCGTATCGGATTAGCGCGCATCTTCAGGCGCACCCAGTCCCACGCGCGTGGCATAGAGCGCGGCCTGGGTG
>CAKZQX010000209.1 GCA_937141995.1 uncultured Chloroflexaceae bacterium
GGGACTCCCGCTTCGGGGCCGTCGCCCCATGACCACCCCGTTTCAGACAGTCTCTTACAGGACTTACGCAGTCCCTCTCTCGGAAGTTGATATCGCCTCCGGTAGAGCGGAGGATTCTATGCTTTTTCACAAACATGTTGCACAATGTGCAACATGTTTGTGAAAAAGATCCATAACGTACCATGCTGCCGCAGGCGAATCCGGCCATGACCGTGCTCGAACGCCCAGTTTGCAGACCCACCGCGTAACTCGTGGTAGTCAGAGATAGAAGAGACAAACACAGGACAAAGAACAAAACTCTTGTTCGATAATGGTGTGCCGGATGCACTTTGTTCTGTATTTCTTTGTTCTGTGTTCTCTCGATTACCCCGTCACTGCTTCCGCAAAGCGCCGCATGCCCTCGGCGATGTCGGCGTTGCTCTGCGCGTAAGAGAGCCGCAGGTAGCCCGGCGCGCCGAAGGCTTCACCCGGCACCACCCCGATGCGCGCCTGATCCAGCAGATACTCGGCCAGATCGCCGGTGGTCGCGCAGACCGCGCCCGCCTTCAGTGGGCGGTTCAGCAGGCTGTTGACATTGGGGAAGACATAAAACGCGCCGTCCGGCACCATGCAGGTGACACCGGCAATCTCCTGCAGGGCGGCGAGAATCAGGTCGCGCCGCTCGTGGAACGCCTGCACCATGCCGGCCACCGTCTGCTCTAATTCCGTCGAGGGCGTGAAGGCGACCAGCGCCGCATGTTGCGCAATTGAGGCCGGGTGCGTGGTTGAGTGACTCTGGATCGAGCGGATTGGCCCGACAATCCCTTCGGGGCCGGCCACATAGCCGATGCGCCAGCCGGTCATCGCGTAGGTCTTGGATGCGCCGTTGATCACCAGGGTGCGGTCGGCAAAGTCGGGAGCCACCCGCAGCCAGCGGGCATAGTCCACATAGCAGATCGCATCATAGATCTCGTCGCTGATGACGACCACCGGCGTGCCACGCAGCACACCTGCCAGTGCCGCCAGTTCCTCTTCTGTGTAGACCGCGCCGGTCGGGTTGGAGGGCGTGTTGAGGATAAGCCCGCGAGTGCGGGGCGACAGATGCTCCTGCAGTTGCTCCGCCGTGATCTTGAAGCCAGTCGTCTCATCAGTCTCGATCACGATCGGCACTGCTCCCGCCAGTCGCACCTGCTCCACATAGCTGACCCAGTAAGGCGCGGGCACAATCACCTCTTCGCCCTCGTCACAGAGCGCCTGGCAGGCCAGGAAGATCGCTTCCTTGGCTCCGGTGGTCACCGAAATCTGGTTGGGCGTGTAGTTGATACCGGTATCCTGCGTCACCCGCTCGGCCACGGCCCGCCGCAGGTCCATAATGCCCCCGGTCGGCGTGTAGCGGGTCTGGTTGGCCTCGATTGCGGCCACCGCCGCCGCCTTGATCGGTGCAGGTGTTGGGAAATCGGGCTCGCCCTGGCCGAAGGAGATGATCGAAATGCCCTGGGCGCGCAACTGCGCGATGCGGTTGCCCAGACCGACCGTGGCCGACGGCTGCAGGAGCGCCAGCCGTTTGCTCAGGCGGGGACTACTCTGCTGGATTGTGCTCGTCACAGTTCTCTTCCTTACCTAAATTTCTTTAGATCATGTACAACGGCATGCCGTTCATGCAAGGGCGTGAAGCATACATACTCGTTCTACGTCTTATAAATCGAGATTATAGAAGCGGTATGCAGCCGTGTCAAGACGGCTTGCATGTCGCCGGGCAACACAGTAGACTGTTAACGCACACTCCTGTGGGAGGTGCCGCTTGCCACGAACACTACTGCCCGGGCTCTGCCGCGCGCAGGATGAAAGGTAGACTATGCAACCCATACTACGCGGATTTCTGATTGCCCTGATGATTGCCCTGGTTTTCGGTGCGCCCTCCGCCCTGGCGCAGGATGCGGCTGACACGATTGTGATTGAGGACCAGGACGTAACGCTGGAGTTTCCCAATCTGATGACCTTTAGCGCCTATGTCGAGAGCAGCAATCCCATTGCGGAGGTGGTGCTTGAATATGGTGTTGAGCGACTAACATGTGGTACCGTTACCGCCCGCGTATTTCCCGAGTTTACGCCGGGCAATGCGTCCGAGGTGAGTTGGACCTGGGAGATGCGCCAGTCCGGCTCGGAGCCGCCCGGCGCACAGATCTGGTATCGCTGGCGGGTGATTGATGAGGCGGGTAACGCGCAGGTGGCCGAGACGCAGCAGGTCACCTGGCTGGATGCGCAGCACGACTGGCGCACGGTCAGCGAGGGGATGCTCTCGCTGCACTGGTATGCCGGTTCGTCCGCCTTTGCCGAGGAACTGCTCGCCACCGCGGTGACGGCGATGGAGCAGTTGAGCCAGACCACCGGCGTGACGCCTGAGTCGCCCGTCGATCTCTACATCTATGCCGACACAGTTGATATGCGCGAGGCGGTGCTCTACGAGCCGGGATGGACCGGCGGTCAGGCCTATCCCGCCTATGATATTGTGATTATCGGGATCAGCCCCGATGAGTTGGAGTGGGGCAAGAGCACGATTGCGCATGAGTTAACCCATGTACTGGTCGGGCATCTGACCTTCTCCTGCCTGGGCAGCGTGCCGACCTGGCTGAACGAGGGCATCGCGGTTTATGGCGAGGGTGGACTTGATCCCGCCGCAGCCACGCGTCTGGAGGAGGCGATCACCGCCGATGAACTGCTGTCGGTGCGCTCGTTGAGCGGTGCCTTCTCCGAGCATCCCGACAAAGCCGACCTTTCCTACTCGCAGTCCTACAGCCTGGTGAATTTCCTGATCGAGGAGTATGGCGCGGAGCAACTGCTGGCACTGTTTGGCACGTTGCGCGATGGGCTGCCGGTCGAAACCGGTCTGCAGCAGATCTACGGCTTCGGGTTGGAGGGACTGGAAGATCAGTGGCGCGCGGCGGTGGGCGCACCAGCCCGCCAGACCAGCGAGGCCGAGCCGACAGCCACCCCGGAACCGACGCCGGTCCCGACCTACCCGCCGATTGACGCGGTGCCGCAGGCTCCCTCCGTGGCAGTAACCAGCGTCCCGACCGACGCGCCCGCGCCGACGGCAACGGCGACTCCGGTTGCGGCAGCGGCGCTGGACGCGGAAGACGGGAGCGCGGGGGAAGTAGTAGTCCCACCCGAACCGGCGGCAGCAGAAGCGATCGGCGAGGTCGGCAGCGATGCGGTGCAGTCGGTCTGGCCGCGCATGCTGGCAATTGCGGTTGTCGCTGTGATTTTGCTGCTGCTGCTCACGCTGGGGGCCGGGATCGCGCTCTTCTACGAGACGCGGCGGGCCAAAGCACAGAAGTAGTCTCCGTTCCGAACAGGTCAATATTTACCTGCCGCCGCCGCGCAACCCGCGCCGCCACAATCGCGGCAACAGAAAGTGTTAACCAATCGCATGAAATCGCAACAGCTTCACACGAACCACTCACAGCGCAGAGCCCGCCCGATCCGGGTGATCTGGCTGGGCCTGCTTGTGCTAGTTCTGGCGGGCTGCAACATCCTGCCGCAGTCGGCGGCGGATGTTGCGCCCACCGCTACATCTGTCCCACCCACCACAACGGCGGAACAACCCGCTACCCCGGATGATCTGGCCGGCACGCTGACGCCTACGCCGGGGCCGCCGAACATGCCCACCGCCACGCTGCCCCCGGAAGATGTCGGTAGCAGTGCCGGGCGTTATGAGAATAGCGAACTGGGCTTCGCCTTTGACTATCCGAGCGCCTGGCAGTCCGAACCGGGCGAGGATGAGTCTACCCTGACCACGCTGGTTGCGCCCTTTAGCCGCCTGGTTGTGATCGCGTTCTACAGCCCGCTGCCGGGCGATGCCGAACTGGAAGAGGCCGCCGGGCAGGTGCATGCCGCTGCAATTAACGGCGTCGGCAATGTTGAGCGCCTGACCGATGAGCCGACGACGCTGGCGAACGGACGCGCGGCCTGGATCAGCGAGTATACCGGCGAACTGGACGATGGCACGACTATTCAGGTGATCCTGACCTCGGCGGCGCGCGGCGGGCGCATCTTCACGCTCATGGCCTTCGGCCCGCCGGAGACTATCACCAGTGAGCGGGAGACGCTGACCGAGGTCGCCGCCGGCATGCAACTGGAAGCGCCGAGTCTGTATGGTCTGGCGCGCGACGAGGTGCTGATCCTGCAGGGGGGCGAGTCGACCAACCCGCGCGTGTATGATCCGGCCACCAGCGGCGGGAATGATTTGATTTTCAGCGGGCTAGTTTCGTTCAACCCGCAGTTGGAACTGGTGCCGGAACTGGCCGAGTCCTGGGAAATCAGTGAGGACGGCACGGTCTACACCTTCCACCTGCGCGAGAATGCGCGCTTCCACAATGGCCGCCCCGTGACCGCGCAGGATGTGATCTACTCCTGGGAGCGGGCAGCCGACCCGGCCACCGAGTCGGATATCGTGTTGACCTACCTGGGCGATATTGTCGGGGTGCCGGCGCTGCACGCGGGCGAGGCCGAGCAGATCAGCGGCCTGGAAGCGCTGGACGAGCGGACGCTCCAGGTGACGATTGACGCGCCCAAGCCCTACTTCCTGATGAAGCTGACCTACGGCCCGGCGCTGA
This sequence comes from uncultured Chloroflexaceae bacterium, assembly GCA_937141995.1. Lineage (GTDB taxonomy): Bacteria > Chloroflexota > Chloroflexia > Chloroflexales > Chloroflexaceae > CAKZQX01. The sequence continues at coordinate 4,596 of CAKZQX010000209.1, forward strand.
TCGTGGACCGGGCGAATGTCGAGTCGGGGCCGGAGTGGTACCGCACGCCCAACGGTACCGGACCCTACCGCCTGATCCGCTGGGACCGCTTCAAGCTGCAACTGTACGAGCGCAACGCCGAGTTCTACCTGGGGCCGCCGGCAATCCCGTTTGTGGTGGTCCAACTCTTCTCCGGCGTTGGCATTCGCATGTACGAAACCGGCGATATCGACATGACCGGCGTCAGTCGCTACAGCGTTGACCGGGTGCGCGACCCGACCGAGCCGCTGAATGCCGATCTGCGCGAGGGGGTGAATATGTGTACCTCCCTGGTGCGCTTTGACGTGGAGCAGCCGCCGTTTGACGATCCCAGGGTGCGGCAGGCGTTTGCGCTGGCCGTGGACAAGCAGACCTACCTGGATGTGGTCCTGTGGGGCACGGGCATCCCGGCGCAGGGACTCTACCCGCCCGCGCTGCCCGGCTACAACCCCGATCTGGCCGGCCTGACGTTTGACCCGGAACTGGCCCGGCAACGGCTGGCCGAGTCCAGCTATGGCAGCGCCGAAGCCCTGCCGCCGATTGTCTTCACCGACAGCGGCTTTGGCGGCGAGGTTGACCCCAGTGTGTCCGCGCTGGCGCAGATGTGGCAGACCCACCTGGGCGTCACGATTGAGGTCGAGAATCTGGAGCCGAACACCGCCTACGACCGCATCCATGACGGCTACCACGGGCAGTTGTTCTTCTCCTCCTGGTGCGCCGACTATCCTGACCCGGAGAACTTCGCCGATGTACTGTTCCACGCGGCGGCGCAGCAGAACCTGGGCAACTATGCCAACCCCGAGCTGGACAAACTGCTGGAGACGGCACGGGTTGAGAACGAGGTTGCGGAGCGGATCGCGCTCTACCAGCAGGCCGAGCAGATCATCGTCGAGGATGCGGCGGCGATCTTCCTGAACCACGGCCTGAGCTACATGCTGGTGAAGCCCTACATCAAAAACTTCGAACTCACCCCGATCAACGTCCCGATTGAGCGCTACCTGGAGCTTGATACGGCGGCGCTGGAGGGATAATGTACCAACGCAATCACTCCCAGCCTCGGGCATACCGCTGCACGGCGAGGAAGATCACGCGGGGGGTGCCGTCGGGGGCGACGAAGTTCCAGTTGTCGGGGTAGGAGCGGGTGGCGAAGGGCGTGCTAAACTGCCAGAAGCAGACCGCCACCAGCCAGGGATAATCGCGCGCCTGCTCATAGGCGGCAATCGTCCAGCGAATGCGGTCGGCGGGGCGCACCGCGGCGGACCAGCGCGGATGATCATTCCAGCCGCCCTCGGTGATAATCATCGGCTTGCCCGCATCGCCGGAGCGGTCCATCAGTACGAGCACCCGTTCGATCCGCCGGAAGTTGACCTGCTCCGGGGCGGGGGGCGTATCCGGCGGCATCTGCCCGCCATAGGCATGCACCGCCCACATGTCGAAAAACGGTGCGGCCCCGGCATCATAGAGTGACGCCAGGTAGTGCATATCGTCCAGCCGCACCGTGCCGTCGCCGATGGACTGCCCCGGCGATAACCCGCCCGCAATAATGATCGCATCGGGCACCACTGCCTTGACGCGTGGGTAGACCACCTTTAGCAGCGCGGTGTATGCGCCGGGATCGGGCGGGCGCTCGCCCCATTCAAAGCTCAGGTTGGGCTCATTCCAGATGATCAGGTGGCGCACGCCATAAGGCCGGTAGCGCTCGGCAAAGGCCGCCACATAGTCGGCATAGTCGGCGTAGTGCTCCGGGTCGAGGTAGCGGTCGGTGGTGCCGGGGGGCCGCGCCCACTCGGGCACAATATCCAGCCGCGCCACCATGGTCAGGCCCTGCCGTTGCGCGTGGCGCACAATCATATCCGCGCCGATCCAGTCAAAGCCATAGCGTGAGCGGGGTTGCACATAGGACCAGGGGAACAACTCCACCACCCAACCGGCACCCATCTCCCGCACCTGCGCCAGCGTCTGCTGAATGTAGGCTTCCTCGCCGACGCCGGAGAGCCGCGTATGCACCCCGACCAGCGGATTGATCGTCTCAACCTGCTGCTGCGGGGGCAGATGCAGCCGGCGGGGCAGTCGCAGCGCCAGAAACTCGGCGGCCAGCAGGGTAATCGCCAGGATGATCAAGATCTGTCGCATGATTTCGTTCTGCTTTTCGGCTATGTAACTCGTGGGGTTAAGATGACAGCGAAAGGGTTTTATAGTATAATCCGAACGCCGCGCTTATCTCACTACCGCTTCAGCCGTATAGAAAGAAGAGACAAACAGGGGACAAAGAACAAACATGTTGTTTGATGGACATGCGCCCGGCGCACTTTGTTCTGTATGTCTTTATTCTCTGTTCACTATCATACTACCACAGAATGTGCGCACACCACTCGGCGCGAAGAACCTGCCTGTAGAGTTTAGAACAAGGAGATCAAAGCAGTGACACTGCGTGAAGACGCCATCAATGTGTTGAAAGAAACCAGTCGCACCTTTTACATCCCGATTGTTCGTTTACCAGGCGAGTTGCAAGACGCAGTGGCATCAGCATATCTCTGCATGCGCGCAATTGATGAAATCGAAGATCATCCGGAGTTAGATGGTTCGACCAAGGCCAATCTGTTAACAACGGTAAGCCAGGCGCTGCAAACCGGCCGAGATGGCGCGGAGTTCGCCGGATCGTTCGCGCTATCCGGCGAATATCGTGATCTGCTGCCGGAAGTAACCCTGCGCATCGCCGATTGGAGTGCGCTGGCCCCCGCCGCAATTGCCCCCCGCGTGTGGGATGCCACCGCCGCTATGGCTGATCGCATGGCCTACTGGGCGGCCAATGGCTGGAATGTGCAGACTGAGGCCGATCTGGATCGCTATACCTTTAGTGTGGCGGGCGCGGTCGGGCTGCTCCTCTCCGATCTCTGGTCCTGGTACGACGGCACTCGCACGGATCGCATTCACGCGATCGGGTTTGGGCGCGGGTTGCAGGCAGTCAACATCCTGCGCAACCACACCGAAGACCTGGAGCGCGGCGTGGATCTCTATCCTACCGGCTGGGATCAGGCGCAGGTACTGGCCTATGCCCGGCGTAACCTGATGCAGGCCGATCAGTATGTTGCGGTGCTGCCGGCCGGCCCGGTCCTCGATTTCTGCAATATTCCGCTGGCGCTGGCCTATGCCACCCTGGATGCGCTGGCACGCGGTGAGGCCAAACTTGATCGGGCGATGGTGCTTCAGGTACTGGCACAACTTGAGAATCAGGCGGGGGACGCGCACGAACAGACCGCCGGCAGGTAATGCTCACTCCCGATACGCTGCTCCAGGGACGC
>CAKZQX010000210.1 GCA_937141995.1 uncultured Chloroflexaceae bacterium
ACCGCCGCGCATCATCTTTTCAGACCGTCTCTCACAAAACTCTCACATGATGAGCGGATGCATTGCCTGACCCGGCGTCTGGTTGTGAGGGTCTTGTGACAACCGCCTGCTATCCTGAGCGCGATACCGATTGGTTTTCATAACCGCAGAGACGCAGCGGACGCAGAGGTAATGACCTGGAATGTGCCGCTTCGACCGCCGTTGCCCAGTGTGCCGTTGCTTGCTGGTTTGATACTAACCTGGTATAAGCCACCGCTTACAACAAGGAGTTGATACGATGACTCTCACTTCCGCACCCATGGTCAATCATCTGTCGCCGGAGCAGGGCCGCACCCTGCGCGTAATGAGTGACCGGATAACATTCAAGGTGACAGCCGTGGAGACCAACCAGGCTTTCTCGCTGTTTGAAACCGTCACGCCGCCGCAGGGTGGTACCCCGCCCCATCTGCAGCAGCAGGAGGACGAGGCGTTCTATGTGCTGGAGGGCAGCTATACCTTTCTGGTTGGCGCGCAACGGCACACCCTGACCGCCGGTAGTTTTGCCTTTATTCCCCGGGGAACGGTGCATGCCTTTACCAACACGGGCGATACCCCCGCGCGTATGCTGATTATGACTACACCTGGCGGTATCCACGAGCAGTTCTTTAGCGCCGTCGGGACACCCTGGGATGATCAGGCCGCGCCCGCGATTCCCGATATCCCCCGGCTGGTCGCCGCGGCGCAGCAGCACGGGATCGTGATCCTGCCGCCGGATGCAGCGCCCCAGCCGGCGGTACAATCGGCCGGTACTGCTATGGTTTACCCGGCGGGCGCGGGCAGCACCCGGGTGCATGTTCAGGGTGCCACCGTCACCTATAAGGTTGACAGCGCCGATACGGATGGCGAGTGGGCGCTGATTGAGTATACCGCGCCGCCGCGCTTCCGGGGACCGGCACCACACTGGCACCGGCAAACCATTGAAGTGTTCTACCTGCTGACGGGCAGCCTGACCTTTGAGGTCGCCGGGGAAACATTTCAGGCGGGCCGGGGAAGCACGCTGGTGATCCCGCCCGGCGTGGTGCATACCCTGCATAATCCCACGTCTGAGCCCGCCACCTACCTGACCTTCTTTGCTCCGGGTGGTTTTGCCCGCTACTTCGAGGAGTTGGCGTTTCTGATGGCTAGTGAGCCGATCTGGCCGCCCGCCGATATGGGCAAACTCACTGCCCTGACTGCAAAGTATGACCAGTTCTCGCCGGATGCCCGGCGCTGACGTGGTATCCCCGGCTGATACCAATGTGCCGGCAAACCAGCAATGAGCCGAAATGGGCGCAATGGGCGCAGCGGTGGCATGTTCCCGTGTAGCATCGCTGCGTCCTCGGTGTGCGCTGTGGCTATGACAACAATCGGTATGAATTTTTCCGTTGTAGCTTTGTCTGATGCACGATAGAGGAACCTGCTATGTTACGCTGGAAATTTCAAGTCTTTTTTACCCTGCTATTCCTGCTGTTGGGGAGTGTGCCATGGCTCCCCCGCGTCGGCGCTCAGACGCAATCGGCCGCGCCGGAAACGCGCACCGGCACCACGGCCAATCATACGCTCTACCTGCCGTTGGTTCTTGGGGCGGGCACACCTGCGGGCAATGCGCCTACGATCAGCGCATTCACGGCCAACCCGGCCACTATTGCGCCCGGTGCGGCAACGACATTATCCTGGAATGTGAGCGGAGCCACCCGCCTGCGCATTGAACCGGATATTGGCGAAGTAACCGCGCCCGTTGAGGTGCGACCGGCTGCGACGACCACCTACACGCTGATCGCCGGCAATGCCACGGGCGAG
>CAKZQX010000211.1 GCA_937141995.1 uncultured Chloroflexaceae bacterium
CCGGCTTCAGCCGGTTGGATGCCTACCGGGACAGCGGCATACTGAAGGGAACGCCTGATCCGGCTATGAAATGACCGGGAGTCCCGGCTTCAGCCGGTTGGATGCCTACCGGGACAGCGGCATACTGAAGGGAACGCCCGATCCGGCTGAAGCCGGGACTCCTGAGCGGCGATATCTGGATTCAATTTTCAACCTTCATCAACCGGGACTCCGGTCCAGCCCATACCCGGAATAAAAACGCAATGCTCATCATGCCGGGCTTTTGCCGCACGAAGCATGAGAGACGCGCCCCAGCGCGTCTCTCCGGGCCTGCTCTGCCGGATGATCTATGACAGAGCATCGTAACCTGTTATGGTACACTCTTATTGCCCTGCTTCCGAGCAGGACAAGCGTGGTCGGCACTACTGGTCGCAACCTGCCGGGCTAGGACGCGTCCGGATCGTCAGACAGCCTCATCGTGTCCGGCTCTGCGACGGCAGGCGCATCCGGCTGTGATAGCACAGGCAGTGCCGCAAATGCCTGGATCGCCGCCTGCATGGGTACGCGCTTGCTGCCGACTACCCGGGCCGGCCCCGGCGCGGATGTGGCGACTATGACCGCCCGCTGTTGCGCCGCCAGCAAGCGAATCTCACCCGGCGTCAGCGCGGCCAGTTCTTCTGGCGTAAAGGAGAGCAGCAGCAGTGCTTCTGCCATCCGCTGTGTCGATAACTTATCCATACTCTTCCTCAGACAGTGACTAACTGTCAGCGTACCATAGTTTCCGGCGGCTCCGATTGCTCGGCGGAGAGCTTCCCGCCAAACTGGACCGTCAGCCGGCGCGCGGTGGGCAGTTCCAGGAGTTGCTGCGCATGGTTGGACATACCCACACCAATGATCTCGACGCGCTCGGCCTGATCCTGGTAGGACCACGCAGTGACCGGCCCGGTTACCGGCTTTATCGAAGCTGTCGGCGTACGCGTTGCACTGGCCGTCACCGTTGGCGTTGCCGTCGCCGTGGCGCTGGCGGTGGCCGTGGGCGTTGCTGTCGCCGTGGCGCTGGCCGTCGCTGTGGCCGTGGGTGTCGCGGTTGCGCTGGCGGTCGCCGTCGCATTCGCCGTTGCGCCGGCTGTAGCCGTGGGCGTCACCGTCGCCGTGGCCGATGGCTTCGCGCTGGGCAATGCGGTTGCGCCGGCTGTAGCCGTTGGTACCGCTGTGGCCGCGGGCTGCGGGCCGGCGGTGACTGTTGGCGTTGCCGTGGTGCCGGCAGTTTCAGTTGCAGGCGCAGGCACCGTCGGACTGGCGGTTATACTCGCCGTCGCTGATGGCACTAGCGCTGTCGCGGTTGCCGATGGCACCGGACTGGGCAACGCGGTTGCATCGGCCGCTGTGCTCTTGACCGGCGCAGGCGTCATCGTCGCCGTGGCTCTGATCATCGGCGTATGTGTCGGATTGGGTGTTGGTACCACCCGGTTGTCAACCGTTGAACCGGCATCTGCCGTTGGGGAGGGTGGCTGCGGTGTGGGTAGCCTGCTGGTAGGGATCGCCCGCTCCGGCGCGTCTGGTTCGAGATGCTCCGCCGATGTAAACCTGGCCGGCGGCATGTGCGCCATCTCCGGCGTGGCACGCGTCAGCACGGCAGTTGATTCGCGCACGGCGGTAGCATCAGCCTCCATCTGCAACAACCGGGTCCGGTCAATTCCAGGGGATAGTTGGATTGATTGGGCCACAACCGCTGTTTCCGGCGGAACTGGCGCGGTGACCCTTGCCGGCGTAGGTGTATGCACTGGCGCATGGGCCGCGGATGGCAACGCTACCGACGTTGCGGATACAAGTACGGCGGTCATCACCAGGAAGAGCATAACCAGAGGAAGGGTCGAGATTTTGCGCAACGCCTGGCGCAACCGCTCATCACTATTAACCACTTCCTGCAACTGCTTTACCCCCCGCGAGACGGTACTGCGGACACTGACTTCCTTGACGCCGAGTTGCTGCGCAATTGCCTCATAGGAAAGCCCCTCATAAAAGAAGAGGCGAATCACCTGCGCACGCTTTGCCGGCAGCCGCTGCAGCAGTTCTTCCATCTCGCGGCTGGGCCGAGTTGTATCGGCGGGCAGGTGTTGCTCGACCTTATCTGCCTCCGCGTGTGCCACCGCATCAAGCGTTTTTGGGCTGATATGTTTGGTTGCGCGGAGAAAGTTTAACGTTTCATAGTGGAGTAAGACATTCAGCCAGGTGGCAACCTTCGCCACCTGAGGATCATAGCGCTCACCCTGATGCAGGGCACGCAGCAAGGTATTCCGTGTAATATCATCACGATCCTCCGGCTGCAAGAAGTCGTTAAATGTACTCCGGTAGAGGCTGCGCTGCAACTGCGGGAGGTGGGCATCGAGCAGGAGCAACGCCGCCGGATTGCGCTGCTGCAGGAAGTACCCTAACATTTGCTCACGCGCCAGGCGCGCCAGCCACTCCTGCGCCCCATCGCCGGCGGGATTGAACTGCTGGACATGCGCGCGGGCCTGCTCCAACGTCTGCCGGACCAGGCTGTTCACCTCCTGCTCCGTGACATACCCTCCGACCTGGGTAACAATCACTTCCCGGATATAGGGAGCCTGGCGGTGCAGCAGGTGAGCGAAAAGCTGTTCCTGAGCCAGGTCCGTCAGCCATACCTCCGGGTCAGCAGGTATAACTGTACCTTGCTCAAGCGCTGCACGGGCATGATCCAGCGTTGCCCGGATCAGGGCATGGCGCTCCGCTGAAGAAAGAAACTCGCCGGCAGCCTCCAGCATGACCTGTTCAATTCGAGACGCAAAATCACCAAGTGGAAGATCTGTACTCATCGAAGTTACCTTCGGCAGAAACATACCAGTTTTGTGGCATGCTCCGCCTGCACGCATACACCACGGGCCGGACCGGGTGGCTCGATGGGGGGGAGAACGATGGGAGCGACCACGTAGCATAAGCTGGTTACCCACTGTTCGTACGTTGACCATGGATCACAACAGGCTGATTAAACGGGTATCTGCCGATTCGCACGCACACACTCCAGGATCGCGTCTCACCAAAATGGGCGGTTCTTCTCCAGTGCATCAGGTATGAATGGTTGCATCCGCCGCAGGAGTAGCGAGGCAAAACCGGATCGGGCAGGTTAACGGCAGGGACTACGGGATGTCTGCCCAGGACATTCCCGGTAGTCCTGTCGCGCCACACCCGGATTTACATCGAGTTATCGCCTACGACAGAACACAATTAGAAGATGGACAAAGTCGGCTGTACCATGGCCCTCCTTACGTTGCGTAACACTGCCCGCTATTTTCTTTATCGGCAGGCATGTTGCACGGACCGGGTTTGCGTGCGAATATGACAGGTGGGTGGTGTACTTCAGGCAGGCATGTGGGATAGCGGAAGTAGCTACAGGTGTGATGCATCCTCACCAGAGTCCCTAAAAATCGGTGTAACGACGCGACACGGCGGTCAGAACTCCCCGGTGGCGGGGCAGGATAGCGCACACCAATGGGCTACCGGGGCGGTTTACTAAAGCGGGCAGCATGGTCCATCACAGCGGAAAGAGTCCGGTGATGTGGCAGGTTAAGCCATGGTTTGAACAAAGTAAAAAACAGCAAAAAGACGGACAGTGCTACCAGACAGAACGAAGGAATATTCTGCCAGGGTTACAGTACAGCGATGGACTTGCGGGCAATACTGGTTTGCGACGAAGCAGCCGGGGTATTTCCATCGTAGTGTACCCCGCGCCTCCCTGGATAATTGGTACGAACGGACGTATGCCAGAACCCAACATCATTATGACATCTCAACAGCCGCCCATGTAATCCACAAAAAGTACTATCTTTTGTAGAATTCCAATGTTGACAAAGGGTTTTTGAAATGATACGATGGGTTGATAATACGACTGCTACGCTTGTATTCCTCTCGTCTGAACTAGTTTTACTCTGCTTTAACTTTGCCCCAAGTTCTGTGAGTATATTCACCCTGAACACTTTATCAAGGATGGCCCATTGCGCCCTGCCGGAGGCGAATTCCATCCACTGAATGTACGACCGCGTAACTCCTGTAACTCATGTGAATTACAAAAACCCCCGCGCGGCAACGACCACGCGGGGGATGTTCTCAGAGACTGTCTGAAAAGATGATGCGCGTCGGTCACACGGCATGCTGGGTGCCCTG
>CAKZQX010000212.1 GCA_937141995.1 uncultured Chloroflexaceae bacterium
GGGACTCCCGCGCCGGGGCCGTCGCCCCATAACCAACCCGTTTCAGACAGTCTCTGAGAACCGAGAACCGAAAACAGAGCGCGCCTGGCTCATCTCCATCGAGTACCGTGGTTGTTCTTTGCTCTTGGTTTGTTTGTTCTTGCTGTAGAACAATATGTCTGAATGTCTGATACTTTCAGGATACGATAGCTCAACAACACACACTTATGACAACCACAGCCAAACCAGAACCACAAACACGCACACTCCCCGCCTGGACGCGGTTTCTGCTGCCGATCCTGCTGCTCGGCGTGGTGCTGGCCCTCGCCGCCTGGGTTGCGCGTCCCGATGGGCATCTGCATGTCATCTTCCTAGATACGCCCGGCGATGCTATCCTGATCCAGACGCCGCGTGGTAGCTATGCGCTGATTGATGGCGGCAGCAAGCCGTCGCAACTGACGCTCAACCTGGGACGGCGGATGCCCTTCTGGCAACGTTCGCTGGCGGCGGTAATTCTGACGCAGGGAGATGGCGAACGGATGCCGGGGCAGGTAGCTGCCCTGGCGCGCTACCGGGCCGAACTGGCGCTGGCTCCACCCGGCGTGCCGGAGAGCGCGACTGCCCGCGAGTGGCTGCGTCTGCTTGAGTCGCAGGATACGCCGATCCATCCGGCGCGGGGCGGCGAACGCCTGGACCTGGACGGCAGACTGCTGACGGTGTTGACTGCCGGCGATGGTGCAGCAGCGGGGATGGTGCTGCGGCTGGACTATGGCGCAACCAGCGTGGTCATCCATGGCACCACCGGCACACCCACCGACGAAATGCTGCTGCCGGCAGCCGCGCAGCCGATTACAGCGCTGGCTTACCCCTGGCAGCGGGAGATCGACACACCGCTGCTGGCGGCCTGGCAACCCCAGGCAATCGTCTTCACCAGCGCGTACGCGGCCAACGAACCGGCGCTGCATACCTACCACGAGCGGGCACGCAACGGTGCAGCGCTCTACCATGAGAAGCTGGACGGCACCATTACGCTGATCAGTGATGGTCGCCGGGCCTGGATTGAAACCGAGAAGTAACCTGCGTCCGCATGTCTGAACTGGGCAAACGATGATATCAACCGCAAATCTCTTCTTGATCGGGCTGGCGCTCGTGTTGCTCGTCACCGGGCTGGGCGCGCTGTTCTGGCGGCGCATCTACCGCGACGATGCGCAGAATATCGCCCGCCGGGTGTTCAAAAATAGCGCGGTGCCCTTCGCCATGCGGCTGATTGTCCGCGCGCTGGATATGGCCTTCCTGATTATTCTGATCCGCACGCTGCCGGAGGCGGAAGTCGGCGCATACTTCCTGGCAACCATGCTGGTCGGGCAATACCTCTCAACCATTACCGAGTTTGGGCTGGGGGTGCTCCTGACGCGCGAGGTCGCGCAAGACCCGAACGCCGCGCCGCGTCTCTTTGGCATTACGCTCCTGCTGCGCTGGCTGGTGGTGCTGCTGGCGGCGGTGCCGTCGGCCGCGCTGTTGATTGCGCTCTACGCGCTGCTGGGGCGCACCGGCCTGACCGAAACGCTGGACCCGGCAAGCCAGGCAGCGATCTGGATCTTGCTCCTGACCCTCATTCCCAGTGCCTATTCCGGGGCGGTAACGGCGCTCTACAACGCGGCCGAGCGGATGGAGGTACCCGCACTGCTGGAGGTGGTGACGGCGGTCCTGAGTCTGGTGGCGCGTCTGGCGGTACTCTGGCTGGGGTTCGGAATTGTTGGCCTGGCATGGGCGGCGGTGGGCGTGACCAGCACCACGGCGCTGATCTACCTCTTTCTGCAGACGCGCAGCTTCTTCCGCCCAACCCTGCGCTGGGACCGGACGTTGATGCGTCGGCTTATCTCGCCGGCGCTACCACTGATGTTGAACAACCTGCTCAGTGTCATGTTCTTTACCTCGGACCTCTTTATCATCAAGGCCTTTGGTGCCGGTCAGGGTGATGTGCTGGTGGCGCAGTACCGCGTGGCCTACAACATTCTCAACATCGCCATGATCCTGCCGCCGGTTGTGACGTTTGCGGTTTTCCCGCTGCTGGCGCGGCA
>CAKZQX010000213.1 GCA_937141995.1 uncultured Chloroflexaceae bacterium
GAAAAGCCGCATGGAGAAACCTCATCGGCGAGGTTCTGGACGCGGAGCTAATCACAAAAATTCGTCAATGCGCGAATGCCGGCCTGGTGCTGGGCAGTCAGAATTTTCGAGAGCAGGTGGAGCGGTTGCGGTCCTGAACATCCCGCTTGGTTTTCACTCTGGCACTTGACTCTGACACCTATAATTACTCTTCGTATTAGCTGCACGCCGATTCTTCCGGCTTCCACGTCGCGAGTGCGTACAAGAAATGATGGCCCACTTGGCTATCCTAAACATAGACGTTATTTAGTCTGGTCACACACTGACTGTTCCTTGAGTGAATGAACCGGTTATGGGGCCGCGGTGAAGGGGTCGGATGCATTTTCGTTGATTTTGACTGGCTCACCTGTAACCACGGACCCTTGCAATGCCAAGTACGCGCAGTGGAGGCGTTCAGATAGCGTTTATGGAGGAGCGAAAAAAGTATCCGGCCCCTTTGTTGCGCCGATTATTGCTCGTGACGATCCAGTCGATACGACTTATTTGGTGCAGTGAGCTTAGGTATTACACTTTTCGAACAGTTGCGAAACAGTGCTCCTTTTCCGCTATCTGGCTTATGCACCTTGAAGGTGCTTAAACGGCAACATTCAGAATAACTGCTATATTCAAGGTCAACCGTTCTTGCCGGGATGTTCCATGCGCGTTCTTTATATGCTCTGCTCGTCATTTATTCTGCTTAGTGCTCCAGCCTGGAGCCAGTTGCCTGAACAAACGGTCAGCAGCCGGGTAACCGCCGATGAACCCATATTCAATGGCGGACCCAGTATGCCGGTGGGTTTGATATCCGACATGATGGTTTGGGGCAATTTCAATGATAGCGAGATTGTTGACTCAGGTGGCGCGGTCTGGTCTTTCAAATGGGATGGCATGAAGTGGGTGCAGGTGCAAAAAATCACGCCGCCCAACCCCGTTAAGGGCGATTGGTTTGGTTGGTCGCTGGCTGTTGAGGAGCAAGTGGATACCGGAGAGGCCTGGTTGGTGGTTGGTGCCCATAAAACAGACTCCGAGAGTGGTGCGGTTCACCTGTACCAGCGCGAAGGAGACCTGTGGGTATTTAAACAAACCCTTACCGCGCCGGGCGTCAATTGGTATGGCTACGATGTCGATATCAATGTGGATATTGCTGCGGGTCAGGACGACTTCCAATGGGATCTGGGCGCAGGAGCGCCGCTGCCCCGCTTTGCAGGCAACACCAGTAATACCGGAACTGTATTTGTGTCAACGCTCAATGCTCTTGGGCTTTGGACACCCGGAGCTATTCCCCTGGGCGCAGAAACACTACCGGTAAACAACTCGCTATTCGGCCATTCTGTAGCGCTGGATGGCGATGTCATTATCGCCGGAGGCCCCCTCACGCGCGTCGATGGTAACAATAGTGCGGGCGCCGTCATTGTCTTTACCCGAGGAACGTTCTCACCCTTTGCCGGGAACACACCAGTATTCAATCCGGACCCCGTGACAGATGCGATCAACGGCGCCCAGTTTGGAACGGATGTAGATGTTGTTAAACAACTGACGCCACCGCGAAACCCAACAGGCGACTATATATTCGTTGTTGGCGCGCCCTCTTCGACAACCGCAAATCCGCACGGGACAGTTTATATCCTCGAGCCCGGAGATGGTTCTGCATTCCAGACCCTGCCGAGACCCGAGAACTTACAGGGCAATGATAAGTACGGCATAGCTGGTAAGTTCCGGGAGGACCTTGAGGGCGGCGATCACCAGATTCTTGCGTGCTCCAGAGGCCCGGGCCTCGGAGCGTCGGGCGGCATCTATGTCTATGATCAGCCCGCATTGGACCAGCCCTGGGCCCCCATAGGCCAGCTGGTTCTCGATGGCATAGATGTGGCGCCCGGCAACTCCGGGCAAATCTGTCAGAACCTTGCGGCCTGGAACTCTCAGGTGGCTATTGCTGTGCCCAACTCTCTGCCAGGCAACGATGCGGTGTATAGCAATATCGTGGTTTTGCTGAATACGGGGTTTGAAGATCCCTAGGCGGGTCGGTGTAGAGGTTATATCGG
>CAKZQX010000214.1 GCA_937141995.1 uncultured Chloroflexaceae bacterium
GGGCACCCCGCATGCCGTGGGACCGCCGCGCATCAGCTTTTCAGACAGTCTCTAACATGATTCGGCAGCAGGACGGAGTTCTGGGATCGCCGGACGGTGGCACGACGCCGTGGTCCGGGCCATCGACGTAGCGCTAATACAGCCAGGTGAGGTATTCACATAGTGCCCCACGCCGGTAGCCTGCCGATGCTACTCGGCCTCTGGAGTATCGGTGGGGCGTTCCCAATCATACGCACCTATCGGTAGACGTACCATAAAGGTTGCGCCGACGCCCTCCTCACTCGTCACCTCAATGGTTCCGTGGTGCTGCCGGATGATCTGCTGGACGCTTGCCAGGCCTAATCCGCTTCCTGGAACATCCCGGACGACATTGCCCGCCCGGTGATACTGTCCAAAGATGTGCGGCAGGTCAGTCGCGGGGATGCCCACCCCCTGATCACTGACTGTCAGGGTCGCCCAGGCAGTATCCGTTGTTTCCACACATCCGACTGTCAGTCTGATCTCGCCGCCATCAGGACTGTACTTGAGCGCATTGGAGAGCAGATTAGCCACGACTCGCTCCAGGCGCACTTCATCCCAATGCCCAATCAACTCCGACAGCGATGTATCTACCCGAATCTGATGCTGTGAGGTCGTCTGCTGATGCTCATCGGTCAAACGGTATACCAGCGCCACCAGATCCGTCGGCTGCGGCCGCAGGTTGATTGGCTGGCCGGTCCGCAACCGGGCCATATCCAGTACTTCGTTGATCTGCATAACCATCTGCATCGACGCACTTTCAATCTGCCCCAGGCTGCGCGTCAGGCGCGCAATATCCGGCGCATCGGTCATAAGTTGCAGCCGGAGCATGTTCGCTCGTCCCTTGATTACTGTCAGCGGATTCTTCAGATCATGGGAGACAATTGCCAGCACTTCGTCGCCGGCACGTACAACCGCCTCGGCCTGTTCGCGGGCACGTTGCTCGGAGGCATATAGCCAGGCGCGTTGCAACGCCTGTGCGCACTGCTCCACCAGGCTGATGATAAAGCTACGATCTTCGTCATGAAACGACTGTGGCGTGGCAAAGCTCAGTCCCAGCACTCCAACCGTTCGTCCTTCCACAAACAGCGGAATCGCAACCCAGGCATGATCGCGGTCTGGCGATGCTTCGGTTAGTGCAGGGTAACGCTGTGTACGCACTTCCGGTGACTCCAGCCAGATTGCTTTGCCCGTCCGAACAACCTCAGTCATAGGTGCCGGTGTATCCAGTGGGAACTGCTGCCACCCTTCTACGAACTCCGGTGGATAACCAATCGAGTGCATGATATCGAGTGTCTGGTCGGTTTCATTCAGCAATGCCAGCGATCCGGCACAGGCTCCCAACGCTGCCACACCCTGCTCGATCATGACCTCCGCGACCTGTGACGGCGTGACGGTCTGGGCTAACCGGGCCGTCACCGTCTGGAGGCGCGCCATGCGCGTTGCAATCGCCTCAGCCGCTGCCTGGGCTGCCTGCGCCCGGGCCAGCAGGCGTGCATGCTCTTCTTCCGCCAGTTTCTGGTTGGTGATATCCTGGGTAATCACCCCAATTCCGGCAATTTGCCCATTAGCCCCAAAAATCGGGTAGAAGCTCTCTTGCCAGAAGCAGGTAACTCCCGGCTGTGCCTGGGTCTCTCCGCTGATCTCCAGGTCTATCACCGGTTCGCCCGTTGTAAGTGCCTGCTGAAGAAATGGTTCGATCAGATCGGCCAGTTTGGGTACAACCTCACGCACGCTGCGACCATAGTGCTCGGCAATCGATAATCCATTGATATCTGCCAAAAACCGGTTTACACGGATAAATCGCAGGTTATTGTCCAGGAACGCCAGACCAATCGGAGCGGTCATCATCAGTGTATCGAGCAGCGCCCATGTATCGTTGGATCGAAATAGCTGTCCTGGAAGATGCTGAGTCATGGCTGCATCTTCATCTGCGCAACTACTTGGCAGCATTCCCAACCCGATGATCCGTTCCAGGCGACCACCGGCGTTATAACGGTTGGCTGTTGTCACCTCCAGCGCGATTGGGTTGCCGTCGGACGATAGGAGCGTCAGTTTATGTTGCACAACATCACCCGCGTGCCACTGGC
>CAKZQX010000215.1 GCA_937141995.1 uncultured Chloroflexaceae bacterium
CACAGCCGCCAGGTTCTGGGGATAGGCCACGGCGCGCGGCGCGACCATCAAGATTGCCAGTTGGGAGATACAGGCAACACCCAGCAAGGCCAGGAGCATAATGCTACTGACCAGCCAGGTGAGCAGGCGGATTTTACGCCGCTTCCGCGAACGCTGTTCCTGAGTTTTCGGGGCTTCCGGTTGCATTGGTATACCTGAGTGTAAAGCTAAAGGTGCTGCCCTGTCCAGGTGTACTGTCTACCCAGACGCGCCCACCATGCCGCTCGACGAGTTGTTTCACAATTGCCAGTCCTAATCCAATCCCGCGCTGGGCGGAGTTGATACCTTCATTCGTGCCGTCGCCACGAATAAAACGCTGGAAGATCTGGTCATGCATATGCGGAGCGATCCCGCGCCCGGTATCGCGGACATCGACGCGCACAAACTGCGCCTCGCGGGTCGCGCCCAGATAGATTGATCCGCTGTCGGTGTAGCGCTGCGCATTGTCCACCAATTGCTGCACAACCGTCCGAAGCTGGTCCATATCTCCCAGTACGGGCGGCAGTTCGTCCGAAATGTCGATCTCCAGTTCCAGATCCTTGGCTTTGATCGCATTGCGCAGCGGCCAGACCGCCTCCTCGACAATCTGTTTCAGTTCCAGGGGTTCCAGGTTCGTCTGGAGTTGTCCGGAGTCGAGATTGGCGAGCACAATCACGTTATTAATCAACCCGGCCATATTCGTAGTGTGCTGGCGCATCGACTCAATCAGCATACGCTGATCATCTTCGAGCGGGCCAACCAATCCCCGCAGCAGCAGGTCGGTATTCCCACGGAGAACAGTCAGCGGCGTGCGCAGTTCATGCGAAATCGTGGCGATAAAGTTGGACCGAGCGCGCTCGATCCCGATTTCAGCGGTCAGATCCTGAATCGCACAGACATAGTGAGTCTCGGCCCTGCCGGGCGTGATTACCGGGGCGATAGAGACCCGAACGATATAGTCGTTCAGCTTGTAGAGTTCGGTTGTGCGGCGCGAGTCGAAGTCGGGCATACCCTCGGTCAGATGAATGAGCGGCAGGTCACTCATCTTCGCGGGCAGTGGGTCGCTATCTTGCAGGTCCAGCATCGTTCGCAGCACCCGGTTGACGATCAACACCTTGCCGTCGGCGTCACACACAACCACCCCATCGGTAATATTCTCGACGATTGCCGCGCGCTGGGTCGACTCGGCCTGGACCGCACCATAGAGCCGGATCAGATGTTCGGTCATGCGGTTAAATGAGTTCGAGAGTGACCCGACTTCATCTTTGGAATGCACCTGACTACGGCGGTGCAAATTACCGGCGGTGATTGAGCGGGCCGTCAGCACCAGTTCGTTGAGCGGCGCGGTAATGAGGCGGGCAATATAGATGCCCAGCACAATAATAGCAAACATTGCCGCCAGCGTCAGGACGGCCAGCGGAATACGCGCATCACCCCATGCGCGGACAACATATTCGCTTGAGAGCGCCACTGAGAGCACGCCGACCGTGGTATTTCGGATCTGTAGCGGAGTATAAGCAAATTGATAATCGCGTTCGTTAATCGATTTAACATCGAAAATACCATGCTCTTTCGGAGCAACATCTTGCCAGAATTTCTCTATGATGCGCTGGTTAATATTCAAGGATGTCAGTCCATCCGGTGGCGATGTCGTACTGGCAAGGGTGCGTCCTTCGCTGTCATAGATCGTCAGCACAGCAGCCTGGGCCTGATCTTGCAGCGATTTCAGCAGGCTATCAACCTTCATACCTATAATCAGGCCACCGACAATCTCATCGCCAAGGCGCACCGGGGCAATGGTGCAAAAGTAGAAGGTTTCGGTATTATTTAACTGGACAATGCCGGCAAATTTATCACCATACTGGTCGGAGTCAGCATTCAGAACCCGGGGGACAAACCAGGTTTGGGAGAAGTCCATCGACGCATAGGTCGTATAGGACGTGTTGGAACCGGCGGGCAGACGCTCCATATCGGCCATGGTAGCACCAGCCCGGTTAAAGGCAATGAGGCGATCAAGCCGGACCCCCGAACGCTGTATACCGACGTTGAAGTAGGGATCAAGCGCCCGGATCAACCCCTCGACGTCATCATCGGCCATAGCCGCGGCAACAGCGGGAGCATCCACCAGTTCATTCGGCGGCGCAAAAGCCACTTCTTGCAGAAACTGGAGATTCGCGCGCTCCTGATCGACCAGCTTATCGCCGGCAATCCGTGTTGCCTGCGCAAGCTGATTATCAAATCGCTCTTGCCAGGAGTTTGCCACCAGGCTGAAGGCGATGGCCGACCCGGCCAGGGCCACGCAGAGGGCGAGCAGCGCAAACGGGAGAACTATCTTGTATTGTAATCGTGAACGCAGTTCTTGCAGTAGCAGGCGCATGGCCCGTGTCCCTTGCAACTAATGGACAGACGGAAAAGCTAGTCAACAATGAAAGGAAGATGTATAGTTTCGTACGCGCCTTGCAAAAGTAGTATAGTCCATAGATTATCCGAAATCAATAAACTTACGTTCTGTCGTAGGTGACAGTTTCGTCATTCATTCTGCATTGGCAGCTTATTTATGAACTGGCCGGTAGTAGTGTTCTGCGCAGTGTGTATCTCAACAAAATATTAACTCTTTTTCAGGTTGGACCTGACATAATCAATAGGATTGCCGGTCAGGACAAAGGGGTTATGCCCAATCCATGACAACTTCAATGATAGCATACGACTATTACCAACTCTTTACAGCGACAGGAAGCGTCTGGTGCGGTTGTTGTATCGATACTCATGTGCGGCATCACCATGCATCGGGCAGTTGTGGCACCGCATGTGCTGCCGGAACCCGCCTGATGAACGTTGAAAAATAGTCCGGATATGTAACTTGCACGAGGTACGCGGTCGGTTCCAAACCAGGTCGTTGTCTGGACGAACGGCCCGATTCGCCTCCGGCAGGGCGGAAGATTCTCTTCTTTTTCACAAAATTGTTGCACTGTGTGCAACGATTTTGTGAAAAAGAAGAAAGTACCCTGTACCGGGTCGGTAGCACGCATCCTGTCATATTCGCGGCATTTTATGGTACGATCCCGGTATGACAGATATAAATCCGCATGACTCGCAGGCGGCCTGGCGCACACGCTTGCAAGAGATTATCTTTGAAGCCGAGACGCCGGCCGGCAAGGCATTTGATATTGTCCTGTTGGGCAGTATCATCCTCAGCGTGCTGGTCGTAATGCTGGAGAGTGTGAGTAGCATCCGCGCCCAGTATGGGACGGCCCTGCTGATTCTAGAGTGGGGCTTTACACTACTCTTTACGCTAGAGTATATTCTGCGCCTGCTGAGTGTTCGCCGGCCCCGCGCCTATGCGACCAGTTTCTTTGGCCTGGTGGATCTGCTCTCGATCCTGCCGACCTACCTCACGCTCATCCTCGCGGGCACACAGTATCTGGCGGTGATCCGCCTCGTGCGCCTCGTGCGCATGTTCCGGATTTTGAAAATGGTG
>CAKZQX010000216.1 GCA_937141995.1 uncultured Chloroflexaceae bacterium
GGGAATACGATTGCGTTCAATGTAAGAGTTAATTTCGTCCTGGTGATCGCTATAATAACTCAGGGCAGCAAATACCTGGGCCAGCGTCAGGTGGGGAAGCCGGCTGGGAATAACTTCCGGCGCAACTCCTTATCATGCTGCCTACCTCACGCCCCACGCCACACCACCGCACCCTGCATCCCAACCTGCTCGGCCAACGCGGCAACCGTCTGCTCAGATCCCGGCGGCACCAGGTTGGGGGTAATCTCGGCCAGCGGGATTAGAACAAAGGCGCGTTCGGCGAAGTGGGGGTGCGGAATAACCAGATCGGGAGTGTTCAGCACTGCCTCCCCATAGAACAGAATGTCCAGGTCGATCAGGCGGGGACCGTAACGTAGGCCGGGCTGCCGACCAAGCGCGCGCTCCAGATGCTTCAGGAACGCGAGCAGAGCATGGGGCGACAGCGCTGTCGTCCCCCGCGCCACCATGTTCAGGAAGTGCGGCTGCTCGGTGACATAGGCCGGTTCAGTCTCGTAGACTGCGGAGCACTGTTCGATGGTGACATGCTCCCGCAGCATCTGAAGCGCCGTCGTCAAGTTGCCCTGCCGATCTCCCAGGTTTGTACCCAACGCCAGATAAACCGGCTGCGGCGGCTCCGACGGCCGGCTCACAACGCGATCTCCTCACGGTAGATGCCCGACTGCCCGAAGGTCTCTTCTACCTCGACGGCCATCTCGGTCAGATGACTGAGGCGATACTCCCCGGCCCGCAGTTCATCCTTGAGGCGTTCGCACAGATAGCGTGCCAGCATCTCTGCCGTAGTGTTCGGGATCGGCAGCAGCGTCACATCGGCATGCGGAAAGAAGTAACGCCGGCGGGTGGACCCCTGAACATGAACCCAGAGACCCTCCGGTTGCTCCTCCAGCGTGATCAGGGGGTTGTGCAGCGGCAGCAGCATACGATGGTCCAGTTCATCCACCAGCCGCTTCATAATGCGCTTGAGCGTGACAAAATCAAAGACATACTGATTCTCGTCTACGGTGCCGCCGAGCCGCACCGCCACCCGGTAGTTATGCCCGTGCAGTGTTTCGCACTGGTTATCGCCATAGGTGATAAAGTGCCCGGCGCAGAACACCAGGTAATCTTTCGTAACGTAAGTTTCAAAGTCCCCCATGCGTTATCTACTCCTTGTTATGGTTATCGCACCAATGCATCGCTCATACGCGCAACCTGCGCATTAAGCTGAACATTATGCACCCGGATAATATCGGCTCCTCGCTGGATTGCCAGGCTCGTAACCGCCGCCGTCCCCGCGTCCCGTTGATCGGCGGGGACATTCAACACCTTCCCGATGAATGATTTGCGCGATGCGCCAATCAGGATCGGCAGTTGCAGCGCACGCAACTTCGCCATATTTCGTACAATATCCAGGTTCTGTTCAGGGGTCTTCCCAAACCCGATGCCCGGGTCAATAATTATTCGCTCACGCGGGATGCCCTGCGCGACGGCGTATGCGACCTGCGTCTGAAGTTCGTCAATAATCTCGGCTATGAGATCGGTATAGTTTACCGCTGGATAGTGCGCGCCGACCGCATCAACGGCGGGACGCGCGCGGCGGTTATGCGTCAGGACAAAGGGCACTGCTCGCTCCGCAACAACCTGGGCCAGGGGCGCGTTCCAGGTACCCTCGGTCGTCCAGAAGCCCCAGATGCTGTTGATCAGGTGTGCCCCGGCAGCGAGTGCGGCGGCGGCAGTCTCAGCATGATAGGTATCAACCGAGATGGGCAGCGCAATTTCGCGGGCCACCGCGCGGATGACGGGCACGACCCGCGCCTGTTCGTCTGCCGGCGTAATGGTCGGCGCACCGGGAAATGTCGCCTCACCGCCAATGTCAAGCATGTCGGCCCCTTCCGCCAGGGCGGTTCGAGCCTGCGCCAAAGCCCGGGGTACCAGATCGTCAGTCGTTGCCAGGCCATCCCCACTAAAGGAGTTGGGCGTAATATTCAGGACAGCCATGATGTAGGTGCGCTGCCCCCAGGCAAAGGTATGTCCGGCCAGGGTCAACGGACTCAGGGTCAGATGCTCATGTACTGGTTGATTATGCATAGAGTACCTCTTGCAGGGAAATGCAGCAAAAAAGGCACCACCGCAATGCGAGGTGCCCAGCCCAGGCGAACGACTGTTTCCCAAACAACTCCAGGCTTCCTCGTGGTAGCCACTCGATTCGCCAGTCACCTGGAGACATATATTTGTCATACTAACAGTATACAAAAGTATACCGCGCACACGGTTCCGGTGTCAAATATGAGATCTATCTGATATATAGTCAGGTACGTATAGGAATGAACCACAGGTACCAAGCGCTATCGGTCTGTTTAGGCTATGGATGCATTCGGCAAAGCATGCTACAGTCATTAGAAAAGATACACAATACTTTAACAAAATTTAACCAAAAATCTGTGTCCGACATGCATCGGCACACTTTTTGCTTACGTCTATTATAATAGACCACGATAGACCGACCTGCGCAGAAACATCATATCTGCCGGTTGCCGAGTTCTTGTTGTTTGCATCCTCTGGAAAGGAAATGGCCTATGATCAGGAAGCGCTATTTCACGCCACTCCTCGTCGCCTTAGCGGTCGCAATGCTGTTGCTGCCGCCGGGGACAACCTATGGTCAGTCCGCGCCGGTTGAAAGTGAAGATATTATTGCCGATCCGTTTGTTAAGCACTATTGGGGACACCAGGGACTGCGTGTTCTGGGGTATGTGCATTCACACCAGATGAATGCCAATGGTTATCTTGCCCAATATTTTGAAAAGGGCCGGCTGGAAGATCACAGCCACGAAACATCTGATCCGAACTGGGCGCTGATGTACGGGCGGTTGACGGTGGAGTTGATGGAGCAGGCGTCCTGGTTCCCGGTGAATGGGACAACAGTTACCTATGGCGACCTCTGGTACTA
>CAKZQX010000217.1 GCA_937141995.1 uncultured Chloroflexaceae bacterium
TGGCAGGATCTGACCCGCGAGTTGGAGCATTTTATTCGCAATCTGCACCGGATGCGTGCCGCCGAGAGCGACCTGCTGTCCAATGCGATTGAGAATATTGTCTGGATCAGCAAGACGCAGAATATTATGCCGACGCTGGAGGAGATTCAGGACCGACGCGATCTGGAGGGCTCCTACACCATTGCCTATCACAAGTTCCTGCACGATGTGCGTACGCGTCTGACCAACCGCCTGATGCAGCTTGACCCGGCGCTCAACGATTTTGTGAATGAGGTCAAGGCGCAGGTGGCCGAGGTGCTGATTATCCATGGACGTTTGGGGAGTGTGGTACCGGAGCGGGACGCGGCGTTTCTCGCCGCGATGGCCGCGCGCATCCCGGAGGAACTGCCGCAACTCAAGGAGGCATTTGCCCAGATTGCGGCCTTTAACCTCTCCTACCGGGGCTTTATTCACTACCGCATCCGCAAGCATCTGGACAAGCTGACGCCGGATCTGCCCAACTCGCAACTGACCGAGATTATGTCGGCGCGCGATGTGCTGGAGCATCTGGAACTCTTCTATGGCGAAACGGTGGCGCGGGTGGAGGCGGCGCTCAAGGATCTGCTCTTCTCGCCCAATGAGGCCGCCTTCGCTGCCGTGGAAGAGTTTGTAGACCAGATCCTGCGGGCGCGGAATGTTGCCCGCAAATGGGAAGGGTTTTATGATGAGGTGAAGCTGGATGTCTGGCCGGAGATTTTCGGCACCCTGACTGAATCAATCCGCACCCAGGAAGAATGGCAGGCGGCGGTCAAACGCGCACTCCAGGCCAACGAACGCGCGCAGTTTCAATTTCTCAGGTAACGAAAGGTTTGTGCGATGAGCAAGACGATTGGCCGCAACCCGCAGATCACTATGCTGGGCTACACCCGGGTCGGCAAAACCAGTCTCCTCGCCGCGATGCACCGCTGGTTTGAAGATACGGTGGAGAAGAGCGATCTGCAACTCTCCCCCGACTATGCGACCGTGAGTATTCTGTCGGACCAGTTGAGCCGGCTGGAGGGGCTGTTTGAGCATATCAAAGTCACCGAAGATAAGGGGATTGCGCCCAGCCAGCGGCAGCATACCTACAACTTCGGGTTGGGGAAGCGCGGCGAAGAACCGGCATTTAACCTGCATTTTCAGGACTATCCGGGCGAGTATTTGAAGGAGTCGCCGGAGACCCGCGAGCGTGTCGCCGATCTGGTGCGCAGCAGCGTGGTGGTCCTGATCACGATCGACGCGGCGGCCCTGATGGAGGAGAATGGCATCTGGCATACCAGCATCAACCAGCCGCTGGTGATCAGTGCGCTCTTCCAGGAGGCGTACCTGCGGCTGGAGGGGCCACGCCTGGTGCTTTTTACGCCGGTCAAGTGTGAGACCTATGTACATGACGAGGCCCGCGCCGAGGAGCTGAAGCGCCGCCTCAAGGAGAAGTATCAGAGCCTGCTGGCGCTATTTGCCTCGGAGCGGCTGCGCAACGATGTTGCCGTGGTCATCACGCCGGTTGAGACGCTGGGCGAGATTGTCTTCTCGCATGTGTCGCATATGCGCCCGGAGGAGAGCCCGCCGCTCTTTTTCTTTCGCAAGATTGGCCCTGACTCGGTCTACCGTCCGCGCAATGGCGATCAGCCGCTGCGCTACATTCTGCGCTTCCTGTTGAGTCGGGCCTATGCCGAGCGCCGCGAAGGGTTCGGCCCGCTCAATCCGGTCTGGCGTTCGTTGCGCGATCTATTTGGGATGGATCAGCATCTGCGCGAGGCGGTTGAGTCGTTCGCCCGGGGCAACAAAGCCGACCGTGAGTTTGAGATTGTCCAGGGCGAAGAGTTGTTGACAATAGATAGTTGACCGTTGATCGGGGCGGAGGTGAGGCCCGTGGAAGTTTATATTCGCACACGGGGTGATGCGCTGAGCCAGGGGTATCGCTGGGTCCAACTGGGAGCGGATGGGTCAAACGCGCACGCATTGCGCGAGCCGTTGATTGCCCAGAAGCCCGAGGCGAACAACCTGATCTATGCCGAGGAGTTCTCGCTCCTGCTGGCGCGCTTCGGCCCGCGCCTGACCTTGCAGATCACCGGCCTGCCCATCTCCGAACGGAGCAACCGGCAGCGGCGGAATGTGCAGAATATTCTGGCGTGCGTGGGCTCCTGGCCCACCGATGAGGGGCTGCTGCGCGGCATTGCGGTGGCGGCCCTGGACGGCTCGCTGGCGGATCTGGTCGATGCGCGGGTTTCTGCCGTGCCGGAGTCGCCCGGTTTTCGCGTAGACGAAGCCGGGTTGCGAGCGGATCTGACGGCGCTGCGCCTGCCGCCGGGAAATATTCCCACTTCCGGCGCGCTGACTGACCAGGATGGTGATCTGACCCGGCAGCGGCTGATTCGGGAGTTGCGTACCAGCGCGCTGCCCGACCGTAACGGCTATCTGGTTGTCGTCACCCGCTACCGTGCGCCCGATCTGCTGGTGCGTACACGGGTCTGGCGGGGGCTGACCTCGCAGGTTGATGGGGCGGTTGCCGGCGCGGTGGGTAGCGGACCGTTCTTTCCCTTTATTGAAGTGCAGAATCGGCTGGGCGAACAACTGCTGCTGCCCGACCAGTTTGACGCCAACCTGGTGCTGGTGATGCTGGGCAAACATCTTCACCATCGTCACCTGGGGAAGAAGTGGATGGAGGCGCTTGATCCGATTCATGCCAAACATCACATTCCGCTCTATATTCTGCTGTTTACCGGGTCGTCTATCGAAACGCTGATCAAGAGCCTGCTAACCCATGTGGCGCTGTCCCGGCGGGTCGTGACCATCGAGCAGAACCAGGAGTATCTGCTGGAGAGCCTGCACCTGGACGGCGGCGATGTGCTGACGCTGCTGCTGGTGGATCGGGCGGGGCGGATCTTCTGGCAGGGTGCAGGCGAGTGCGACGAGCAACAGATTG
>CAKZQX010000218.1 GCA_937141995.1 uncultured Chloroflexaceae bacterium
CGGGAGAGGTAGCGCTTCGGCTGGTTGTAGATGTTGCGCCAGGCATCCCCCAGCTTCGTCACCTGCTCCGGTGACAGCACCACGCCCGCCTGCAGATCGCGTTCGATCAGCCCCAGGTGCAGATAGTTCAGCAGCGTCAGAATCTCGGCGCGCTGGTAGAAGGGCACGCCACCGACGATGCGGTAGGGAATCGCGGCGGCGATTAAGAAATGTTCGATGTAGGGCGTCTGCGCATAGATCCGCACCAGGACCGCCACTTCGTCCGGCGGACGGCCCGCCGCAAGTTCGGCCTGGATCTCCTGAACCAGACCGCGCCCCAGGTAGGCATGACTCTCCGCAAAGGCGACCCGGGTAGAACCGGCGAAGCCCTGCGTCAGGCCCAGGCGTTTGGGCCGGCGCTTGCGGTTGTGCTCAATCACCCGGTTTGCCAGCACCACCTGCGAAGCCTTGCAGCGGAAGTTGTCATCGATCAGGTAGACCTGCGCATCATAGCGCTGCTGAAAGGTCAGGATAAAACGCGGGTCCGCGCCGCGCCACTCGTAGATCGTCTGGTCGTCGTCGCCAATTGCCATATAGTTGCGGTGCGGTGCGGTCAGCAGATCCAGGATCTCGGCCTGTGCCAGATTCACATCCTGGAACTCGTCCACCAGCACACACTCGGCCTGGCGACGAAACTCGGCCAGCAGATCGGCATGCCGGACCAGCAGTTCCCAGCCGGTCATCAGCATATCGTCAAAGGTAATCTGCCCCTGCTCACAGCGTAGCTCTTCAAACAGGCGGTAGAGATCGAGATACCAGGCGAGGTTTTCGGGCGGTTGTGCCTGCGTTGCCACGGTTTGACCAGGGGATGGCAGGTCGGCCTGCTCCAGATTGGCGTAGCGCAAATTGCCCTTGCATGCACTCACAAAAGTGAGAAAGTCCTCGACATCCATTCCCTCCAGTTCATCGCGGTAAGCCACCCGCCGATTGCGCGCCACCGCCAGCGTCTGGTAAACGATGCTGCGCGAGAGATCGGACTCGTCGGAGTTATCGAACGCGACACGGGGGAGATAGCCGCACTGCTGGGCCCGACGAATTACGCGATACCCCAGCGCGTGGAGCGTCACCAGGCGCACATCGGCGCAGTGCGGCCAGCGCTTGAGGGCCGTACGAATATCCTGAACCGTGGCCCGGCTAAACGATGTTGCCAGAATGCGGTCAGGCGGAAAAATCTGCTCGCGCGCCAGGCGTTCGATCCGCCGCACCATCGCGGTGGTCTTCCCGGCACCGGCAACGGCAAACACCAGCGCCGGCCCGATATTATGATCGACAATCGCCTGCTGTTGCTCGGTCAGGGGGTTGGAAGGATCTGTCATAGGCGCTGTTCCTGTTGATTGGGTAGGGCAATGAATTGCCGACTAATGCTGAATAAGCTCCGGTTCGAGGAAGCCGTCGGTATGCACGATGTGCTTGATCGTCTCGGGCAGGTTCAGGAGTTCCTGCCGCAGGAAGGTCGGGTAGAGAGGGGCATCTGCCAGGGAGTCGAGGGGCAGCCAGCGGAAGAGAATCTTGCGCCGCTTCTCCCAGCCAATGATATCGTCATCTTTCACATACAGATGCGGGTCGGGGGGCAGATGCATCAGGAAGTAGAGTCCCAGTTCGTGGAAGGCGCGGTGCCGGTGCCAGAAGAAATTCTCGCCGATCCAGAGCAGCCGTTCGACCGTGACTTCCACATCGAGTTCCTCACACATCTCGCGCTTGAGTGAGGTTGTCGCGGTCTCTAGCAGTTCGGCCCGCCCGCCCGGCAGGAAAAAGATATCATCCCAGCCACCGCGCTGCATAAAAACATACCCCTCGTGCAGCGCAATCCCGGCGACCCGATAACTAAACCTGACACTGCCATCGTCAAATGTAATCATTCCTGCTCCGATGCTGTCAAAAACGTTGTCTATTCTTTATTGAGCAGTATACCATTAGAATGTTTCGCGTGTGCGACCTATCCCACGCCCGGCACGACTACCGAAATCGTGCTACGATAGTTAGACAAGCGAAAAGTTGCAAAAACAAGGAGGGAACAGTGCAGTTCGACATGATGATCATTGGCGGGGGACCGGCCGGCGTTTCGGCGGCGTTGCGGGCGCGCGAACTGGGCGCAACCGTGGCGCTGATCGAGCGCGGGCAGATGGGCGGAACTTGCACCAACGACGGCTGCGTACCGACGCGGGTGCTGGCGAAAACCGCGCGACTGGTGCGCGATGCCCGCCAGTTTCAGACCTATGGCTTGCTGGCCGAACCGCCGCAACTGGATTTTACCCGCGTGCTGGCCCGTGTCCGCCAGGTTGTCACCCAGATCCACGAGAAAAAACAGGTGATTGATCATCTGGCGCAGGCCGGTGTCACCGTCTTTGCGGATGTCGGCACGGCACACTTTGTCGATCCGCACACCCTGGCGCTGGCCGATGGGACAACACTTCAGGCTAAAAATTTCATTATTTGCGCCGGCGGCCATGCGCGACGGCTGGAGTTTCCCGGCAGCGAGCATACCCTGACCCACAGCGATGTCTGGAGCCTGCCGGCGTTGCCGCGCTCGGTTGTGGTTGTGGGCGGCGCAGCGACCGGCTGCCAGTTGGCCTCGATCCTGTCCGACTTTGGCGTGGAGGTCTGGCTGCTCGATACCGCGGCCCGCATCCTGCCCGCCGAGGATGAACTGGTTTCGCAGACCATGACCCGGCGCTTTCAGTTGCAGGGAATTCGGGTGATTCCTGGGATTGAGGCGATCAAGGCGATTGTTCCGGATGCGAAGTTCGGGCTGCGCCTGCACTACACGCAGCATGGCGAGGAGCGCAATATCCCGATTGCTTCGGTGATTATGGCGGTCGGGTGGGTCGGCAATGCCGAGCAACTGAACCTGGCGGCGGCGCAGGTGGAGACCGAGCGCAGCTATATCAAGGTCAATGATGCGCTGCAAACCTCGGCCCCGCACATCTATGCAGCCGGTGATATTACCGGGCG
>CAKZQX010000219.1 GCA_937141995.1 uncultured Chloroflexaceae bacterium
CCGTTCAGAACCTCTGCGTTCTCGGTGTCCTCTGTGGCTATGACAACAAATCGGTATTAAAAGGTTGCCGGTGTACGAGAAACTTGTCGTCGGTGTAGAATTATACCATATGGTGTGCCGGAATACCGGCAACGGCAGAGTCTGTGACCCGGCACACAATTCCCCGGTTTATTCCCTTGACGCGGCGAGTCCCGGATGTTATGATATAAATAATCTTAACTTATTCACTTAGCTTTAGCAGGTTAGTTATGCGTATTTCGAGCAAAGGAGAGTATGGGCTGCGCGCGCTGTTTGATCTGGCGCAGCATTATGGCGAAGGTCTGGTGCAGAGCGAGGATATTGCCACGCGCCAGGGCATTCCGGTGAACTACCTGAACCAGATGTTGATCCTCCTGCGCCGCGCCGGTATCATAGATAGTTTACGTGGCCCCCAGGGCGGCCATATGCTGGCCCGTCCGCCCGCCCAGGTAACGTTGCTGGAGGCGCTGACGGTGCTGGAAGGGCCGCTGATGCCCGGCGACACGACCCGCGATGATCTGCTGCCAACCCAGCCCGATGATCGGGAAGTGATGGATCAGATCTGGCTGGAACTGCGGGAAACGATTGAGAAAGCGCTGCGGGCAATTACCCTGGAGGATCTCTGCCAGCGCAAGAATCAGCGCGCGGGCAATTTGATGTACTACATTTAAGGGTGAAACGTGCGGCGTGAAACGTGCGGCGTGAAACGTGTGGCGCGAAACATGAAGGGTGGGGCGTGACGAGTGAGCTGTGGGCCGCACGCGTCACGTTCCACGCACCACTACCCCACTCGTCACTAAATAATCAGCCCCTGCGCCTCCAGCCAGAAGCGCAGACTCGACATCACCGCCAGCATCACCAGGGTCGGCAGCAGCGCAATCGTGGCCGGCTTCGCCAGTTGC
This sequence comes from uncultured Chloroflexaceae bacterium, assembly GCA_937141995.1. Classification (GTDB taxonomy): domain Bacteria; phylum Chloroflexota; class Chloroflexia; order Chloroflexales; family Chloroflexaceae; genus CAKZQX01. The sequence goes on from CAKZQX010000219.1 coordinate 921, forward strand.
ACCGGGTGGGTAACGCGGCCCTCATACCCCATGAACAGGCTGACCAGCAGCAGGCTCACCAGGTAGAGCACACTGATAATGCCGGTGAACGACAGGAATGCCAGCGGCCAGTAGAGTTGTTCCAGATTGCCATAGAGCGCTACCAGGATTAAGAAATCTAGCAGCAGGATGCCCCCCAGTTCGCGCCAGTTTTTGAGCAGCGGCTGCTGATCGTCCACATTCCGGCGCAGCGTTGTGTTGAGGATCAACAGCATAACCGTCGCCACTCCCACTCCCATCCCCATCCCGGTCAGCGTGCGCAGTTCATTGCGCGGCGTGTAGAGATAGGGCAACCCCAGATCCAGGAAGAGCGAGTTAAAGCCATCAATGCCCATGACCACCACAAAGGCGACCAGCACGGCGGAGATCGGCCAGGGTGGGATACGCCCGGCGCGCCCACGCCCGATCACCCAGAAATAGATCATGGTTAGCAGAAAGCTGATGTAGATCCCACTGTTCCGCGCACAGATCGGTACCTGCAGCTCGCCAATAAAGATGTTGTGCTGCTGGGCACACACGCCATGCACCACCGCATACATTTTCCACTGCAAGGGCAGGCCCGGCGTAAAGAGCAGCGCCAGCAACAGCGTTCCCATGACGCCCAGGAAGATATACCGCCAGGGTCGCTCACGTCGCGTCTGCGTTTGCTGCGTCTGCATCTGCTGATGTTGTTCCGCTTCCCGGCGAGCCGCCATCTGCCGGCGTGCCAGTTCCAGCACTTCATCGGGGGTTTTCTCACTCATCACAACTCCCTGACCCGTTCTCGAATAAAGTCAAAGTCCATTAACCCGATCTGGATAAAGCCGACCGTACCGTCTGCGGCGATAAAGAAGGAGGTTGGCAAATTGGTTACTGCAAATCCGTTCACAATATTACCTTCCGGGTCGGCAATCAGCGGGAATGTCACCCCGATTTCCTGGGCAAATGGTGGGATTAACTCGACCGGCTCGCTATGGTTGATACCGAGCACAACCAGCCCTTCGTCACTCAATCGCTGTGCCGCCTGCTCCAGATCAGGCATCTCAACGGTGCAGGGCGCGCACCAGGTTGCCCAGAAATTAATCAGGACCGGCTGCCCCCGCAGGTCGCTCAACTGCCGGGTAGTGCCGTCGGGCAGAGTATAGGCAAAATCGGGTGCCATCTCGCCTACCTGCAAACGATCGCCGACGGGTTCATCGAGGAGCCGGCTCTCAGTTACAATCGTGATCGCGTCGGCAGCAACGGGCTGCGGGCGGGCAGGTTCGGTTGCGGTTGAGCCGCATGCCGCCAGCAGCAGCAGCAGCAAGAGCAGCAGTTCATGTTTTATGGTCATTTGCATAAACCTCCGTGGAACAATAACCTGTTAAAAAAACACAATATTGTTACATAATTCTCTGGCTACCGGCCCGGATACCCCCGGAACTCCCGCTCCAGGCGTGGGTAAACTCCCAGCACAATTGCCAGAGCAAACAGGATACCCGTAATCATCCGCAGCCACCAGTTGAGCGAGCCGATCGCATCGCTGCCGGCTCGCAATCCCAGCGTGGGCAGCAGATCGTTGATCAGATGTGTGGTGCCGTCCAGCGCGAGGGGCAGGAGCAGCAGCAACGTCAGGCGCACCGAAATAGGCCGCAACGTTTGCCGCACCCGCGCGAAGATCAGCCCACCGATGAAGAGGGAGGTATACATGGCTGCTTCGCGGTGGCAAAAGGCCACCTGGTTTCCCAGTAGCATAAATGACTGTTCCGGTTGCTGGTGGCAGAGCGGAGTGTAGAGATAGAACAACAGCCCTCCCAGTTGGTAATAACCGAAGGCAATCAACAGTGGTGCCAGCCAGGGCAGGCTGCCATAGAGCAGCACCAGGGTAGTTACCAGACCCAGCCAGTGGCGGTAGCACCAGATAATAGCGCGGTCAGGCAGATTTCGCAGGGCGGATTGTGTTGTCATTGCGCTCAAGCGGTATGGATGCGCCCGACCTCTCGACCGGGACGCTTCCTTGATGATCTCTTGTAGAGTGTCAGCATACCGGGTCATTATAGCAAGGCGTGTGGGGGCTGTCCAAACTGGGGAGGACAACATCAATGCCAGGCAGGTGCGGCTTGTAGCCGCGGGCGTGTGGTGCGCGCGGCTACAGGAAGTTTGAACATTACCGTCCAGTCATCGCTCCCGGAGTCCCGGCCTGAATAGGTTAAGAATCCTGACGGTCAGGCAACACATGCCTTACCGCAGGACAACCGGCAAGAAGAGCGTAGTATTCCCCACCCGGATCTCCTCCAGACGCGGCGTCAGGGTGGCATCGGTGCTGGTCAGGGTGGCCCGCCACTGCAGGTAGCGACTTACGGGCAGGTTGCTGATGTCTGCCGGAGTGGCGGACAGGACGATCCAATCGCTCCAGGTGGCATCAGGGGTGGCAGTTGAACCGGCGCGTAGCTCCAGGGCGATGCCCGTGCCGGTGGGCTGCACAGCCTGCCAGTAGAGACTCTGCCAGGTAACGGCGCGGCGCGCGTCATACACGGGTGAGGTGTAGCTTCCCGTGTCCGCATACGCGCCTCCCGGCCAGGTAGCGGCAAAGATGCGCGGTGAACTGCCGCGACTGTCCGACCAGACAACCTGCGCGTTCCCGGCGGGGTCTACCGCAATCTGTGGCGCGGAGCCAACTTCGCCCTCAGTGGTATCATGAACCTGGACCGGCGTTGTCCAGATCCGGCCTGCATCGAGTGAACGGGTCGCGTAGACATCATCCCGATTGGGGCGGCCCTCACACCAGGCGCAGTAGGGTTCGCCCGCCCCATCAACCGCCAGCACCGGCGCGATAGCGGACGCGGTACCGTCGTTCAACTGCATCGCCGGTTGCCAGGTGCTCCCCCCATCGGTGGAGTGAGTGAAAAAGACCCCTGCAACCCCCTGTGTATCCTGCTCAAAGGCCAGGTAGATAATATTGTCATTGCCCACCGCCAGGCTCGGCCGGGTCTGCGCAACGGTACCGTCCACCTCCACCGGGGCATCAGCAGACCAGGTCCACCCGCCGGTGCCTTGAGACACCCCACGCGCGCTGAAAATGCGGGGCGTCCCGCTGCGGTTATCGCTCCAGGCGGCGATCAGGCTGCCATCGCTCAAGCGCGCCAGGACCGGTTGCTGCCGCTGCGATGCCACCACATCGGTGTTAACCCGGGTCTGTGCGCTCCAGGTCTGACCACCATCGCTGGAGGCGGCAAACCAGATCGTGCTTTGCCCGCTTGTGCCGGCTTCCCAGATCAGGTAGAGCGTGTTGTTATCACCGGCCAGCAGATACGGGTTGGTATGGTCGAGGGGCGTACCGACGGCACTGACCAAAACATGCCCTTCCCAGGTAAATCCTTCATTCGGCGAGTAAGCCGTATAGATCGCGCTGCGACCATTCCGGCTATCCGCCCAGGCCATCACAAAGGTACCGACGGGGGTGATTGCCAGAACCGGCACGCTCTGATCATTGACATTTGTTCCCTGGTCATCGACGCGGATGGCGCGGCGGGTTTGACTGTCCGGATCGGCGATGACCGAGAAGTAGATGTCGCCGTTGTCAATAATGCTGCCGTCTGAGCGGCCGGGAATTTCCTGCCAGGCATAGTAGACCTGACCGTCGGCGGCGAAGGCCACGCTCGGCGCGAACTGGCTTTTGCTGCCGGAGCTGTCAACCGGCGCACTCGCGGACCAGCGCCGGTCCAGGGTAAGCGCGGCGCTTATAACCTCGGTTTGCGCAAACACACTGCCGGGCAGGGGCGCAATTTCCAGCGGTAGCGACTGCGTTGCCTGGGCCAGGCCGGCAGCGGGTAATGCGCGGGGTTGGATGCGCGTGGCGTGCTGCAGGTTGGTACTGCCACAGTTGCGCCCCGTCAGGATGGGGCCGGAGCGCGGCGATGGCGCGGGATGCGCGGCAACTGGTAGCCCCGGTTGCGCCAACCCCGGCAGCACAAGGATCAGGGCATACAACAGGGCAATACGAATAGTTGAACAGAGCATACTGAACCTCCTGGTTCGGGCTGTTATGCGGAATGCATACCTCCTGTCACTCAACGCAGTCTGCGAGATGGTAACGTCGCCGAAATCAGGCATTAGCACGACTTGCTGACAAGCGCACCTAACCCCGGATGAAGATAAAACCGGCCCAGTCAAACGGATGCGCGCCGCGCATGCATGCCTGCCGCTGGGCATACGTGAGAGCAGTCGCCGGACTGATACCGGTTTGTGCCGTCGTCAGGTGGGTGTAGCAATCCGCCATTACCTGCGCGGACGCCTGATCGACGATCTTCCAGAGGCTGACGATCAGGCCGGCCGCGCCCGCCGCGAGAAAACCGCGCCCCATCCCCAGCAATCCACCGCCGCGCGGCTGGCCCCGCCCGGTCTCACAGGCGCTCAGAATCACGAGCGGCCGCTGCGGCAGAGTCATCTCGTACAGGTCGGCCACGGTCAGACGCGCATCGGCCAGGCCAATCCAGGAGAAGAGCGGATTGTCGGGCCGGAAGGTGGCATGGGCCGCCAGGTGCAGCAACTGACTGGTACGGGTCAGGCGGCGCACCCGGTCAAGGGTGGCTTCCTCCTCCAGCAGGCAAGTAATGCTGGATACCGGCGACAGCGTGGCGGCAACGTGCCGGGCCTCCACCCACGTTTGCGGCAGCCGACCACCGTCGGAATGGCCGACGATCAGGGCATGCCCATCATGCGTCGTCCGGGGCATCTGGTCAGGTGGTGTCTGAAGTAGCACCGCCGGGGCGGAAAGATAGGTCAGTTCGCAGCGTTCAACCAGGTAGCGCTGTCCATCGCACAGGGCAGCAAAGGGGATATCGTGCCAGCCGGGCGGGATGACGAGAAAAAGCTGGGGGCAGTCACACAGATGCGGCTCCAGGGGGGCAACCAGCGCCTGGTAGAGCTTGCGCAGATGCGCGGTGACACCTGCCGGTTGCGCGGCGGTGCGGCTCTGGGCATGCTCGAGCTGAAAACGCCACGACCGCAGCAGGCGCTGGAGCGGTGCCGTGGGTGCCAGATTAACCGCGTGAAAAATGCCGGTTGGGGTGACAACCAGCGCGTTAAAATGCTCCGCGCTGACAAAGTAGTGCAACAGCGCTGCTCCCGGTTGCAACCGATTCTGGATATCGGCCAGCCACTCCTCGGCGGCAGCGGGGGTCGGCACCGGACTATCGGGAGAGAGCGGTGCATGACCGGAGGTTGCCTGCACCTGCCGGCGGCGCACCAGGTCGGCAATTTCGCTCTCCAGAGCCTGTACCTGCGCGCGCACGGTTGCTATCTCGACGGCGTTGAGATCAGTCCCGGCTTCGGCATGGGCACCCCCCGGATGTTCAATCTGACTCTGATACCAGTGCCACTTGTCGCGGGCCACCTGGAGCCGCGCACGCAGATCGTCCGACTGATCCGGCTGCTCCGGCTGCTCCGGCTGATCCGGGTGGCCAACGGTCAGCGCGGTCGGTATGCGCGCACTGGGCGCGGTATGCGCCAGATTGAGAATCGCCAGCAGTTGCGCCGGGGTTGCCAGGTGCTGACCGAGCCGCACCGCATCGGCATACATCGGCAGCTTATCATCCATAAAGCCCATCCGCAGATCGTCCAGCGGCAGGCGCATGCGTAACTGCTCGACGGCACGCAGGGCGGCCTGGTACTGCTGCCATGCCGCCGGAATGTCCCCCGCCTGCTCCAGCGCATGGCCCAGCGTGTGATAGGCGGCAGCACGCTCGCGGAGATCGTAGCGTTCGGCAATCCGAAGGGCAGCTTCAGCATAGGTGCCTGCCGCGATGGGATCAGGCCGCGCAGATGTAAGCGTAGCACGGGCCAGCAGCAACTGCGTTCGCGCCGCCGGCACCGGCCAGGTATCGGCATCCAGTTGGCGTGCAATCCGACCGGCCATGCGACGCGCGGTGGCACTATTCCCAGCGGCCAGCGCCAGCGCCACCCGATCCACGTCGATCTGCCTGACGCGGGCAAGCGCGCCCTGTTGCCGCAGGATGCGCCGGGCCTGCGCCAGCATCTTCCCGGCCATAGTATATGCGCCCAACCGCTGATAACCGCTCCCCTGATTGAGCAAGGCCATAGCGCGCAGCCAGGGTGTCGCCTCGCGCTTAAAGGTGCGTTCGGCAGCGGCGGCCAGCGTGATCGTCTCTTGCAGGAGATTGAGGTCGCTGTAGACCGAGGAGCGAAACAGGTCCACCATTGCCACTTCGGTGGGGTTAGGGATGGCGGCGAAGCCACGGTGGTCCGCTTCCAGGAAGCGTAGCGCTG
>CAKZQX010000220.1 GCA_937141995.1 uncultured Chloroflexaceae bacterium
GGGCAGAGCTTCCTCGGTGGGCCGTTTCTGCTCCGGCACGGCTTCCTCAGTGGGCGCTTCCGGCGCGGCTTGCTCTGGCTCTGGGGCAGCGGGTTCCTCGGCGGGCAGCTTGTGCTCCGGGGCGGTGGCTTCCTCAGTGGGCGCTTCCAGCGCGGCTGCTTCTGGCTCTGGGGCCGCGGGTTCCTCGGTAGGCAGCTTGTGCTCCGATGTGGTGTCTTCCTCAGTGGACGCTTCCTCGGTGGGCGTTTCCGGCGCGGCTTCCGCTTCGATGAGAAGTACATGCAATTCGCGTGGGCCATGCACGCCCAGGGTCAGGGTAAACTCGATATCGGCAGTGCGGCTGGGGCCGGAGATGATGGTCAGGTTGCTGTGCTGAACGAAGGGATTGCTGCCGTAGGTCGCCTGGACTACGGACAGTGCCTCGCCCAGGCCGCGCACCAACTGCGACACGCGCAGCACGGCGATATGCACGGGGGCCAGCAGCGAGGCCAGCCGTCCGCGTCCCTGATCGCTCAACAGCAGCAGTGAGCCGCTCTCAGCGACAGCACACACAGCGCCGGAGATGCAGACCGGCACGGGATCGAGGCTTTGCAGCCGAGTGGCCCGCGCCACATCCGCCTGCGCGATCCGGCTATCGGCGACGCTCACACCCAACTCACTCAGCAGTTCAGCCAGCCCGACCAGCCCAATCTGCTCAAGATCCCAGGCGATAACCGCGTTGACCGACTGTTCTTGCAAGATGTCCCGAACCACCGTCAGCGCTTCCTGGTCGGTGGCGCAGCGGTGCGCCCGCCCTTCGAGCCGGGTCAACTCGGTGATAAACTGCGTGGTCAGATCGTCCGCCGGGGGATGCACAAAGGGCGGCGGCGTATGCTCTGCACTGGCGGCGATCCGCTCCAGGTCGGGGCGGGTGGTTGTCAGGCCGGCGCGAATATTGGCAAGAATGCGGTCACGACTGGCGGTCATGGGCGCTCTCCCAGGGACTATCAGGCAGGTACAGATCAGCGATGCTGCGCAGCGGAGTACCGGCATTGTAGCATACTCTGCGGCGGGTGGTGCGTGGCATGCGTGCTTGCCGGGCGGGTGCAGGTTGAGTTGACCAGCTTTATGTGGCGAGATCTAGGGCCAGATCGCCAGAGTAGAGTTTATCAAATATGATAAGATTTATGCCTGCTCTTGCGCTCCCACGAAGACCAGTTATACTGACTGGACGCAGGTTACGCTCTACCGCAACGGCGTGCTGATCTGGGGCACCGAGCCGAACTAGCCCGTTCTATCAGCCGACTCCGGTATGGCTTCCATTGCTCTGCCGGGGTCGCTCCCAACCACGGAGGAAAACGTATGCATACCCAACTCCACTTTCGCTGGTCTCATTCCCTGGGGCAGACGACCATTATGCTGGTGCTTGCGCTGCTGCTGCTGTTCGCCTGCTATGTCAGCGGCCTCTGGTGGTATATCCCGCCGCTGCGCTCCTGGTCGATCAACCATCTGCCGCTCGTTGAGGGGCAGGCAGACCTGCTGGTTCCTTCCTGGCACACACCGGGCGGGGCGCGCCTTGCGCCTGATGGACGGACGATGGTGGTCGGCTGGAACAGTGAGCCCGTCATCTGGAACCTGGTGACCGATGTGCGTCTCCCGGTGCCGGTCAAGATGCACAGCATGGGCTGGCTGAATCCGGAACAGTTTGTGGTGCAGGCTGATCCCCACTACTACATCGTAGAAGCAGCCACGGGAGCGGCGATTGAGGTACATGAGATACCCCCTAATACTTATCGTAAACCAGGTGGGTTTGCCGTGATCGCTCCTTTGCTCCAGCGGGCTGATGTAATCTACTGGACCGAGGGATGGGGAGGAGATCGGCTGTTTGTGTATGCTGATGATGACTGGTCTATGGTTGTGCTCAGCGCCTATGATTTTGGCTTGACGAGCAAAGCGGAGGTGGATGCGTTGCTGGCGACGGTGCCGTACCAGCCGATTGCCCGTCCGGGACACGAAACACCGGAGCAGATTGCCCAGCGTCTGACCTCTCCCGATGGACAATACATCGCTCAGGTTGTGCGTGGGCGCGCGGTCATCGCCCATCCTGATGGTACGCCCGTGGCCTGGGCGGCCAAACCCGGCTGGTACCCAGACATCCTGGGCTGGGCCCACGACAGCAGCGGTATCTATTTTCAGATGTGGATCCGCGGCTCGTCCGCCGCCGTGCTGGTGCCGGACAAACCGCTCTTTAAGTTGTCCCCACTCACGCCGGAAGAGGCACGGTGGCAGGCGGTGCAGCGCGGGGTGATGTGGGTCGGGCTGGCGCTCCTGGTGGGTGCAGGGGGCTGGTGGCTGGTGCGGTGGCGGCGGCGGCAGGATGCCGGATGACCCGCTACGCCCCTCCTGGTGACAACTCAATTTGTGACGCTCCCTGTCACACACGGTTGCTATACTACCCGGTGGAGGTATGGCGGCAGCGGGAGTGCGCCGCAAGGAGGTTCGTATGCAGGTACGCATTGATATGCCCCCGTTTGGGGAGTTTAGCGACCCCGCCCTGATTGGCGATCTGGCCCGGGAAGCCGAGGAGGTGGGATGGGATGGATTTTTCCTCTGGGACCACATCGGCGCAGGCTGGCCCGTCCCCATCTCCGACCCCTGGATCGACCTGGCTGTTATTGCCATGCGTACCCGGCGCATTAAACTGGGGGCACTGGTGACACCGCTGCCCCGGCGGCGGCCCTGGAAAGTTGCACGCGAAACCGTCACGCTGGACTATCTGAGCCAGGGGCGGCTTATCGTGGGTGTGGGCATTGGCTCGGATATGGCGCAGGAGTACACCTGCTATGGCGAGTCGCCGGATGACCGTTTGCACGCGGCGATGCTCGACGAAGGGCTGACCGTGCTGACCGGGTTATGGCAGGGTGAGCCGTTTAGCTTCACCGGAACGCACTACCAGGTCAATGGTGCCCACTTCTTACCGCAGCCACGGCAGCATCCGCGTATCCCGATCTGGGTGGCGGGCTTCTGGCCGAACAAAAAACCCTTCCGGCGGGCGGCGCAGTGGGATGGCGTCTGCCCGGTTAACCGTGAGAGTCTGGCAGTGCCGCTGACCCCGGCTGACTTCCGCGCAATCCTGGCCTACATTCGACAGCACCGCTCATCGGAGCAGCCGTTTGATGTCATTCATGCGGGCCAGACGACCGGGACAGATGTTGCCGCGGATCGGGCGCTGGTGAGCGCCTACGCCGAGGCCGGTGTCACCTGGTGGCTGGAAATGCCCGGCTCGGAGGCGACAACGCTGGCAGAATTTCGCCGGCGCATCCGGCAGGGTCCACCGCGCCTGATGGGTTGATATCTGCCGCACAGGGATGCGCGGCGGACGCGCAGAAGCACGACCCTGCCGGAGGCCCAACGCGCTTCTGGGTAAGTAACCCCATAACGCGTATCATGGAACACGCGTTATAGGGTGCAACTTATTTCGGTCTGTTGACCGACATGAAAGCCGGCTTTGCCTGCGGCAGCTATGTAGCTTCTTCCGCCCTACCAGAGGCAATATCCACTGTCAAACACAGAATCGCGGAACGTATACCGGCACCAGCCATTTCGCGTTTTTCGCTCATTTCACGCTGTTCGTGGTCCAAACGCTCCGACACGGAATTCAGGCATGCTCCAGTGCGCCGGGTGTCTCGGCCAGTTCCTCTTCGGCGTAGGAGACAAACGGGATGCCCGGCTCGCCAGTCGCCAACTGGTTACGGTGGAAGCTGACAAAAGTCTTCGCGCCACCGGCCAGCGTAGCAACCTGCGCAAAGCCGCTCTGCTTGAGAATACGCTGAACCAGGTAGCTGCGAAAGCCCACCCGACAGTAGACAAACACCGGGCGCTGCTGCGCTATCACTTCTATCTCGCCGATGCGCTCGCGGGTCTCGCGGATCGGGATGTTGATTGCGCCGGGAATATGCCAGGCGTCATACTCCACATCGCTGCGCACATCAATAATCGTGCCGGTCGCTGTCTTCTCCGGGTAATCCTCGGCATACCAGAAATCGACATCGCCATGCAGCAAGTTTGACGCGACAAACCCGGCCATATTGACCGGATCTTTGGCCGAACCGTAGGGCGGCGCATAGGCCAGTTCCAGATGCTCCAGATCATAGACGGTCATTCCCGCACGAATCGCCGTCGCCAGCACATCCAGGCGCTTATCCACGCCGTCATAGCCGACTACCTGCGCGCCCAGAATTTTGCCGTCTTCCGGAGCAAACAACAGCTTGAGATGCATCGGCGCGGTGCCGGGATAGTAACCGGCATGGCCGGAGGGATGAATGTAGACCTTGTGGTAGGGCCGGTTCAGCCGGCGCAGCACCTTCTCGGATGCGCCCGTACCGCCGCCGGTCATCCGAAAGACCTTCACAATCGCGGTTCCCTGCGTAGACTGGTAGGCGCTCCCCCGGCCACAGATATGGTCCGCCGCGACGCGGCCCTGCCGGTTGGCCGGGCCGGCCAGCGGGATCAGCGTCGGCTCGCCGGTAATCGTATCGATCACCTCGACTGCATCACCCGCCGCGTAGATATCCGGGTCGGAGGTCTGCATATGCCGGTTGACCTTGACACTGCCGCGCGTACCCAGTTCCAGGCCCGCCTGTTGCGCCAGCTTCGCCTCGGGCCGCACCCCGGCCGCCAGAATCACCAGGTCGGCGGTAATATTCACGCCCGAGCTCAGTTGCACCCCGACGCGGCCCTGCTGATCTTGAAAAGACTCAGCCGTTGTGCCCAGGTGCAGCGTTACGCCGTGGCGCTCCATGTGGTAGCGCAGGTCGGTCGCCATCTCCGGGTCCAGCGGCGGCATCACTTGATCCTGCATCTCAACCAGATCGACCGTGAGCCCACGCTGCCGAAATGCCTCGGCAATCTCAACCCCGATATAACTACCACCGATCACGACCGCGCTGCGCGCATCGCCATCCACCTTCGCCTTGATCGCATCCATATCGGGGATGTTGCGCAGGACAAAGATGCGCGGATGGTCAATCCCCGGCAGCGGCGGGCGAATAGGACTGGAGCCGGGCGTCAGCACCAGCTTATCATAGGACTCGGTATACTCGTCGCCCGACTCCCGCGCCAGCACGCGTACCTCTTTGCGTTCACGGTCAATCGCCAGCACTTCATGCCCGGGACGCACATCTATGTTAAGGGTCTCCTTCAACTGCCAGGGCGTGACAATCAGGAGGCTATCGCGCTCCGGGATATCCCCACCGATATGGTAGGGCAGCCCACAGTTGGCAAACGAGACATACTGATCACGTTCCAGCACAACAATCTCGGCCTGCTCGTCAAGACGCCGCGCGCGTGCCGCCGCCGACATCCCTGCGGCCACACCTCCGATAACGACAATTTTCACAAACGTTGCTCCTCTGTTGCATGACACTTGCACAAACCCGTTGAAAGCGGTTCCAGCCGAAACCGCCAACCATGTGAATAGATTCACATTTTATGGAAAAGGTTACATCGTTTCAAGTTTTTTGCCACAGCGCACTTGCCATAGAGAGTACTGAGATCACGGTGAGGGCAGCATCCGCGCTTCAAGTTTTTTGCCACAGAGAGCACCGAGATCACGGAGGGGACGGTATCAGCCATATCAGCGCAGTGGCGACACGCCATGTTTGGATCGAGATACCATTTCGACTCATGTTTTTTATCAGAGAACACACCGCGATCACGGCGGGGGTCTAAAAACAGACGCAGGCCGGGCAGCAGATGCCACCCGGCCCACAGCAGCCCGGGCAACGTCGTCGGGTTGCCCGGCTCTCTCAACCTATCGTATCACTGCTCGGCCTGACCGCCCCAGCGCTCCTCGTCCCACCAGCTCCGCTGCCAGGACTGGAACATCCCGATGATCATGACAACGACCGCACTCACCCCGGCCCCGACGTAAATAAGCCAGTCCGGGCCACCCGTAAACGAGAGCAGCATGCCCAGCGTGAGTGCGCCTATAATTGCCGCAAACAGAACGGCGATGGCAATATAGATAATCGTAGCAGTGGCGGACTCTTTCATGACCAGATCTCCTTCAGGGTTACTCGATTGACTGCCGCAATACCCACTTGCGCTGTGCTTATAGCATACCATATTCTGGGGATGGCTGAGGTGCTGGGGAGGCGAACCGCCGGCGGACGCACTTACGAACGTTGAGAACATAGTCCGGATATGAATGCCCAGGAGTCCCGGCTTGAGCCGGTGGGATGCCTGCCGGGACAGGGCATACTGCCGGGAACGCCTGATCCGGCTGAAGCCGGGACTCCCGATCAGTAATGTCCGGATTACCATTTCAACGTTCAACAGCGCATCCCTATCGAAACACGCCTACGCGCACGAGGAACCATACCCGCGATGGGACTTCTGCGCTATTGACAGTAGAATTCAACCATCTCTACACTGGACAGGCGATTTAGTGACAGGAGTTACGCGGTGGGCATGCAAACCAGGCGTTTCACCCGATGGAAGCCGGTTTCGCCTGCGGCAGCATGGTACTGTTTTTCT
>CAKZQX010000221.1 GCA_937141995.1 uncultured Chloroflexaceae bacterium
CGCATGAAGCTGTCGCAGGTACGCGTTTTGCCTTCTTTGCGCGCGGCTTTATCCCCGGCGAAACCATCAGCGCCTGGCTGATCAGCCCGACCGGCGCAACCATCGACGACGGCAATATTCGGCAACTAAACGAGGCCGGCCCCTCCGGCCGCGCCGACTGGTACTGGTACTCACCGATTGACTCGCTGCCGGGCACCTGGCAGATGGTCGTCCGTGGCGACACCAGTGGGGTGGAGGTGGTGATTCCGTTCCGGGTGGAGCAGGAGGTGTGATACCAATGTGCCGGCAAACCAGCAAGAAAACTACGAAGGCCACGAAGAGCGCGAAGCAACAAACCTGACGTACACACGCAATCACACCCGCTGTGCCGCCATTCGTGCTCCTGCGTGTTCTTCGTGGTTCGTCTGGTCTTTGCAGTGATGTAAGATCCTCTGATGAACTTTGACATTTTCATCCGGACATCACTGGACGGGAGTCCCGGCTTCAGCCGGATCAGGCGTTCTCGGCAGTATGCCGCTATCCCGGCAGGCATTCCACCGACTGAAGCCGGGACTCCTGTGTCGTGTATCTGGATTATTTTCTCAAAGAGCAGTAGGGTGCATTCTATGCACCGTTCTTCTGCCGCACTCCATATCCAGGCTATTTTTTCAAAGTTCATCAGAAGATAACGCTTGCCCCCTCGTTATCCCTGCTGCTCGCCACGCCGGCCGGGTTCAAAGCTACCCGCTCTATGCCATAGTATAATCATAGCAGCAACATCGAAGGAGCGACACGACATATGGCACACCAATCACAACGCGGAGAGCCAGATCATTCCAATGAACTGCTGCTGCGAATTGCGCAACAATACGTCACATCGCTTTTTTAACGCAGAGGCGCAAAGACGCAAAGACGCGAAGGGAAATGGTAAAACTTTCACGCTTCACGCTTCACGCCTCACACCTCACGCTTCACGCCTCACGCTTCACGTCCCTACCGTGCGTGGCTCTCGATCACCTGCGCCAGGCGGCGCTGGAGATCCCCGGTGGTGGCAGGTGTCACCTGGAGGTGGGCAAAGCGCTCGTTCATATCGAACGCGGCATCGAACAACCCTGACAGCCCGCGCGCCCGCCGGTCCAACTCCAGGAAAACATCCAGCGTCTCGCCCTGCAGCCGGAAGATCAGCTCAAGCTCCTGCAGGTGGCGGCGATACTCACCAATGGGCCGGAACTCAAACTCCTGCACAAACGGGTGCGACAGAATACCCAGTCGGCTATGTTCGCAATCGACCTTCACCAGTTGAAACCCCAGCGCCTCAACCGCACTCAGTACCTGCGTCATCAGCGGATGCGGCTGCACCTGAATATAGTCCTGGTCCTTGGGATCAAGTGCCCCCGGAATATCCAGCCCGGTCTTGAGGTAGACCGGCACCTTATGCACTGTGACCGGCGTCTCTTCCGGCAGGCGGACGGTAAAGGGTACCACGCGGGTCTGCTGCGGCTCGATCACCGTGCGCTCGGCCAACTGATGCCGCGCCAGCACATGCTCCGCATAGTAGGTCGAGTCGCCCGACTCGCGCTTATACCGCGTTGCTACCATCAAATAGATCGCATCCAGATCCTGCGCGACATTGCCTCCCTGAATATGTATCTCCCCGGTCATCTGATCACCGGGAACAAAACTCGACTGACTGAGGCGCGTGTCCACCTTTGCCGCGCCGATACCTACCGTTGCCAGTGCCTTCTGAAAAAAGTCCATTGTGTCCTTGCCTTTCCAGATTCGTCACAATCCAGCTTGATGGCGAGGATGCCAACAACAAACCAGGGGAGATTGGGAATATCCCCCCCGGTTTGTTCATGATACGATCTGCTGTTGGAAAAAGTTTCCGGGGATGACACCCGTCGTTCACGAACCGGCGCAACCGGCGGCCGCGCAGCAGCGCATCCCTCCCTGCCCGCTGTGTTCTCTGTGGCAAAACAGGCGCGCAACTGACGCCGGTCGCATTCCTCCATGCGCTCTATGGCAATATTCGCTTACGCGCCGTGTGCGCGGGTCTGCTGTCCCAGGAACTCCTGCGTCACCACTGGAATCTGCTGCTCGAGCCAGCCGGCCATATCCTGCTCATCCTGGAGGATCGTCTCACAGACCTGCACGGTTTCGGCATCGCCGATGGCCTGCGCCGCCGCAATCAGCGAGCGATAGGAGGCGATTTCAAAGTTCTCCGAGGCATAGTCGGACAGAACATTCTTGACCAACTCATCCTTGGCCGGCTCGGTGGAAGCACCCTGGATACGGCCCATCACATCCGAAATGCCGGTCTTGATCGTGGAGGTGCTGCCCCCCAGCCGCTCAATGCAACCCTTAACCAGCTCGGCGTGGCGGCGGGTCTGCTCCAGATGCTGCCGGATCTTCGCGTGCATCTCCGGGCGGCCCGCGGTATCCTTCGCATGGTTCTCCAAAACACGGATTAGATTATGCTCCATGCCGTAAGCGTCATTCAACCAACTGACCATTGTTTCCTGCTGAGTCATCGCTTCTTCCTTTCCGGTTACCTTCCCTGATAATACTGCCTGTCCCGGACACTACTTGCCGGTTTCGTGTTTCACGCCACCGCGCTGATCCCGGTATTCATTGCAAGTTATATGCCATACCCCTGGCACATAATTTGCACGCTCAGGCTCTGTTCGATTACCACGGTCTTAGAGACTGTCTGAAAAGATGATGCGCGTCGGTCCCACGGCATGCGGGGTGCCCTGCGACACCGGACAGCGCCC
>CAKZQX010000222.1 GCA_937141995.1 uncultured Chloroflexaceae bacterium
CAGCGCCGGCACACTGTCGCGCCGCCGTCGGGCCACGGGTGACGCGCTGGCGCAGGCAATCGAGGCAACGATGGGCGACCTGGCGATGCCCCATGTCAAGTTTTATGTCAGCGTCGCCCAGGATGAAGACCCGGACGGCGTACCTATGCGTGTGGAGCATGAACCGGGCAATAAAAAGAAAGCAACTGCACCGGACTCTGTTCCCCAGAAGCGTACCGATCAGACTCCGCTGCGCCGGTATCAATTCTCTCCGACAGGGGTTGACCGGGTGGAGTTTCTGCTCTCGCCCAATCCGGGGGAGCCGCTCAAGCCGCTGGCACGAATTGCCTCCGGTGGCGAGAGTGCCCGGTTACTGCTGGCGCTCAAGTCGATCCTCTCGCGTGCCGATACGATCCCGACGCTGATCTTTGACGAGATCGATGTTGGCGTGGGTGGTCGGGCCGGGCAGGTGGTCGGGCAGAAGCTTTGGGCAATGACCGAGGCGCACCAGGTGATCTGTATCACCCATCTGCCCCAGGTTGCCGCCTTTGCCGACGCACACTATGCCATCAGTAAAGAGGTCAGCGCCGACCGCACCCGCACCCGGATCCGCACGCTGACCATTGACGAGCGGGTTGATGAACTGGCCGCCATGCTTGACGGCACGCCGGTCAGCGAGCATAGCCGCGCCAATGCCCGCGAGATTATTGAGCGCGCGCTGGCCCTGAAAGATCAGGGGAATGCCGGACGTACCGCCGCACCCGAACAGCCCGAACTGACAACCGAGGAAGAAGCGCTGAAGGCGCGCGAACTACAATCAGCAACCTTTAAAAGTTAACCGAATTAGCAGCAAGGGGAGTCTTTGCTACGGACGCAGGGCACCAATGTCACCACCACAAAACTAGATCCTGTGAACCGTCAATACGCGGGTATTCCCTTTTTTTACGTGATAAATTATGCAACGACAAACTGTTTTAAGCATCTGGAGCGAGCGCATCATCGAGGGTGGCTGGCTGCTGGCCCTGTCACTTATTCCTATCTATTTTAATCTGCTGTCGGCCCGCCACTTTGAACCGGACAAGGCGACCACCTTGCGGGCAATTGTGCTGATCATGGCGGCCGCCGGGCTGGTTCGCGTGCTGGAGCAGTTTACCAATAATCCGGCACCGGCCAGATCTACCCAACCCCTGGAAGTCATGGAGCCGGTCAACCCATTTCGGGATATCCGGCAGCGCCTGAACCGCATCCCGCTGGCGCTGCCGGCGCTGCTCTATACGCTGGTCTTCCTGGTGACAACATTCACCTCCGTCGTTCCGCTCACCAGCTTCTGGGGATCGTACCAGCGGCTCCAGGGAACCTACACCAATCTCTCCTATATCGGCCTCTTTATCCTGATTGTTGCGACGTTGCGACGGCACGAACAACTGGAGCGCCTGATTACAGTGACGCTGCTGACCGGTCTGACTGTGGCCGGGTATGGCATACTTCAGCATTTCCAGCTTGATCCGCTACCCTGGCGCGGTGATGTGATCACGCGCGTGGCTTCGACCATGGGCAACTCAATCTTTGTCGCCGCCTACATGATCATGGTGGTTCCGCTGGCGCTCTACCGGCTGATCGTAGCGCTGCACGAGGCGCAGCGTACGTCGGGGGAGGCGGAAGCGCAGACCGATCTGCTCTGGGGACTGGCCTATGGCTTACTGGTCGTCGGCACGCTGGCGCTGCTCTTGATGTCGATCAAGTTTGGCGCGGTGGTGCGCACCTTCGATTTTCGCTACTGGTGGGTCTTTCCGGGGGCGATTGTTGTTGCAACGGCCTTCTGGATTACGCCAACCTTGATGATCAAACGGGGTAACCGTGCCGTTCCGCTCTGGCCGGGCGCGATATTTATGGGCTATCTGTTGCTGCTGGCCCTGACCTACGTTGTTTCTGCCTCCAGCGGCGTGCAGAGTATTGCTACCAATGACCGGGCCAGTGACTGGGGACTCTGGCTGGCCTTCAGTATCCTGAGCCTCGGTGGATTTTACACCCTGGCATTTATGCTACCGCAGCGTTCCGAAGTGCCGTCTCGCCTGGCGTGGCAACTGCAGGCCTCCGGTGCGGCGCTCATCGGTCTGGCGCTGCTGGTGGCAACATTCTTCACTCAGAGTCGTGGCCCCTGGATCGGCCTTGGCGCAGGGCTGTTTGTCTTCTTCGTGCTGCTATTTTTGGAAGGGCAAGCGTATGCCCGCACACGCGAGAACCTGACGCTGGCGAATCGACTGCGCGCCGGATTATGGGCCTGGATGGGCCTCACACTGCTGGCCGGCGGTTTCCTGATCATCTTCAACCTGTCGAACGCGCCCTTTTTTGAACAACTGCGTGAGGTACCCTACATCGGGCGGATGGGTCGCCTGCTGGAGGTAGACGATGGTACCGGGCGTGTTCGGGTGCTGATCTGGTTTGGGGACGAACATGCCGACGGCGTTGTCGGTATGATCAGCGCGGACCCGCTCCGCACGCTGATCGGCTGGGGGCCGGAGAGCATGTTTGTGGCGTATAACCAGTTTTATCCCCCGGACCTGACCAGCCTGGAGTCGCGCGGTGCGTCTCCGGATCGTTCGCACCAGGCCATCTTTGATGAACTGGCAACCAAGGGGTTGATCGGCCTGATCAGTTACCTCTTTCTGCTGATTAGCTTTTTTGTCCTTTGCTGGCGGTTGCTACGGCGCAGCCAGGAGTGGCACCGGCAGGTCTTTTTCATCGCCTGTTTCAGTATTGTCACCAGCCACTTTGTTGAGGGGCTGACCGGCATTCCCATCGTCTCCACCCTGATGTTGTTCTGGGTAACGCTCGGCATCACCGTGACGGGTGGCCTCCTGGCCGGGCAGTACAGCCTGAGCGCGGAGCAGCAGTCCACCGATGCTGCGGAGCAACCGGCAGAACCAGCACCTGCCGCCGGTTCGCGCGCAACAGCTTCGCGCAAAAGCAAGAAGGGGCGGGGGGCAACCACGCGCGGCGCGGCTCCTGCGTCACCCCGTACGATTATCAACCGCCGTACCGCGCGCAAGCAGTTCAATCCCGCCGCTGTCGCATTCTATGCCCTGCTGCTGCTGCTGACACTCGGCGCTGTCTGGTGGTTTAATGTCAGCCCGATCTATGCCGATATGCGCTTCCAGCAGGGCCAGTCGTACACAGCGCAGGCTGCCGGAGCAGAGACGCAGGTGCGCGGCATGGTGGCCTACCTGGATTCAATTCACCACAATCCCCGCGAAGATTTCTACTATCTTAACCTGGGACGCACACTAATGAATCTCGCCAATGAAATGCGGGTACAGGGTGTTGCTATGGGAACAATGGTGAACACTGAAGATCCAATCCAGGAACTTCTCGCGCTACGTACCGATGATGAACAGCAAACCTATGACCGCATTGTCAACTTTCTTCAACAGAGTGGTCCGGTGGCATTGTTAAGCTATGCCGAGGCTGTCCTGGAAGAGGCGCGGGAACTGAACCCGCGCAACAAGGACCACTATGCCAACCTGGGACGCCTGAACAACTTCTGGTACAACTGGACCCGGGATCCGTCCCGGCTGGAAAAGGCGGCAGACTGGTTTCGCCAGGCGACAGATATTGCCCCGCAGGATGTCACCCTGTTGAATGAGTATGCCGGCGTTATCGCTATGCAGGGGAGCTACGCCGCCGCCCAGGATGATGCGGAAACGGCAGAGGAAAAGTTCGCCCAGGCCGAAGACCTACTCCAGCGTTCACGCGAACTGGACGAGCGCTATGCCGATACGGATGCCCGTCTGGCCGATCTCTATCGATTGCGGGGCGACCTGGCCTCAGCCACAGACTTATATGTGGAACTGGTTGAGCAGAATCCCCATCAACTCGATACATCAATTGAAACTATCGCCAGTACTCTGCAGGAGTCGCCCGATCTCCTTCGCCAACTGCGTGATGCCTATGCAGCCGAAGCCCAAGATGATGCACTCCTCCACGCCATCGTGGGGCTGCTCTCGGTACGCGCCGATGATACCGACCGCGCGGTGGAGGCATATGCCCGCGCCGCAACGCTCCAGCCACAGAGCCTGGAGTATCGCCGCAACTATACCATCATCTTGAGCGA
>CAKZQX010000223.1 GCA_937141995.1 uncultured Chloroflexaceae bacterium
TCCAGGGCGGTCAACACACACTCCGGGGGGTCGCACTTGCTGATAAAGCCGTCAACATGGGCCTCCAGTGCCGATCGGCGGGCCTCCGGTCGCCCACTCAGCGCGACGACTTTCAACTCGGGGTAAATGGAGCGCAGGTCAAGCAGCAGTTCAACCATTTGCTGCGCCGGTTGACCGGGTAATTCCCAATCCAGCAGCAGCACATCGGCATGCGTTACCTGCAGTTGGTCCAGCAGTTCATTCGCCTTGACTGCTTCACCCACAACGACAAACCATGGTTCCTGCTCAAGCAGCAGTCGTAATGCCGAACGAACCGCTGCCTGATCATCAGCCAGCACTATGCGGAGTGCGTCGGTATCTTCAAACATGCGAAAACTCCTGCGGTGACCTTTCCAATGAGACGACAAAGAAACGGACGTCGGAACGGTCATAACCCATACCATATCCTGTCCAGCGTAACCCAGATCTCCCGTAGATGCTACACACACCTGGGGAGATTTTTAACTGGTCGCATGGCGAGGGTTTGCCCTGGTCAGGAGACCAGGTGGTTTTGCACTGCCAGGGCCACCGCCTCGGTGCGGCTGGAAACCCCCAGTTTGGAGAGGATACTGCTGACATGAAACTTGACGGTTGAGCGGCTGACCACCAGCCGTTTGGCAATCTCCGTATTGTTTAACCCCTCGACAATCAGCGCCAGAACTTCCAGTTCGCGGGGGGTCAGGTCAAAATGCGGCGCAGGCGCATGCGTGGCCGCGTGGATCAGCGCCTGCGCGGCCTCAGGTGCCAGGGTTGAGCGCCCGGCATGGGCCGCGCGGATCGCTTCGACCAACTCATTGGCGGAAACATTCTTGAGCAGATAGCTGATCGCCCCGGCTTCAAGCGCGTTCTGGACCAGTTCCTCCTCTTTGAAACTGGTCAGCGCAATCACCTGGATATGCGGGTGTTGCCGGCGAATCTGGCGGGTAGCGGTTGCGCCGTCCATCTCCGGCATCACCAGGTCCATTAATATCACATCCGGCTGCACTTCGTCACCCAGGCGGATGGCTTCAGCCCCACTCCCGGCCTCGCCGACCAGTTCCAGATCCTCAAAGGCCAGCAGAAAGGCTCCCAGACCGCTACGCACAACCGCATGATCATCAACAATTGCTACGCGAATACTGTTTGACGCACTCATAACCTCTCCATCTCACCTGCATCTTGCCAGGTAACAAATACCTGGGTTCCCTCCCTCGGTTCACTCTCAATGCGTAAATCCGCACCAATCGCCTCGGCGCGCTCGCGCATAATGCTCAGCCCCAGACTGTCCGGTGGCGTATCAGCCAGCTTAAACCCGCGCCCATCATCGCCGATATGGAGCATCACCCGTTCCGGCTGATACCGCAAGATCACGGCGGCCCGACTGGCTCCGGAGTGTTTGGCAACATTGTTGAGTGTCTCCTGGGTAATGCGGTAAAGCGCCACTTTGACCTCCGGCGGCAGATCGCGTTCACCCTCCACCGTGAGCATGACCGGTACCCGCGCCCGCCCGGTAATCGCCTCGGTCAACTGGCGCAGCAGGTCGCCCAGACTCGCCTCGGTCAGGCTCGCCGGGCGCAGTTCCAGCAGCAGCGTGCGCATCTCGGCCAGCGCGCCCCGGGTCAACTGGCGCAGTTCTTCCAGGCGCTGCCGGCCCATATCCGGGTTGCGCTCCCAGAGCCGGGGCAGCACTTCGGCGATCAGGCTGGCCGAGAAGAGCGTCTGCGTCACCGCATCATGCAAGTCGCGGGCGAGGCGACTGCGTTCGGCGGCGACGGCGGTGCGTTCGGCCTGTTCGCGCAGTCGGGCATTCTCGATTGCCAGGGCGGCCTGATCGGCGAACGAGACGGCCAGTTCGATTTCCTCGGCGGAGAACTCGCGCGGCTCAGGATGGTAGACAGTAATGCCTCCGTAGACCTCATCTTTAATAATTAGCGGAACCGCCAGCAGCGCTCGAAATTGCTGGAGCACATTTATGATCAGGGCGCGCTGCTGTGGCTCCGCAACCGGGCTACCCTGGTGCGCCAGGTAGGCTACGGTATCCGACAGCGCGACCGGCTCACGCGTCTGGACTGCCCGGCCGGTTGCGCCCCACCCGACAATCAGATCAATGGTAGCGTATTCGGCAGGCAGTCCCCGATAGGCCTGGATGCTCAACCGATTCTCCTTCTGGAGGCGATAGATCGCCGCGGCATTGGTGTTCAGCAACCGGCATGCCTGCGCCACAATGTAATCCAGGATTTCCTCCAGCGGTCGATTCGAGTTGAGCACGGTCAGGATGCCGCGCAACCCTTCGGCGACCTGGCGGCGGCGACCAATCTCCAGCGCGCGCTCCTCAAACCGCTGCTCCAGCGTCTGGTAGGCACGCATGCGCTCGGTATTGTCGGTGACAAAGCCCTCGATCAGGCAATCGCCGGACGGTGAGTCGTCACTGGGAGGGTGGGACCCACTGGGGAGGGTTCCTGCGGACGGCAGCATGCCACGCCCCTGCTCCCATACCCACTTTTCCTCACCAGTGGCGGTGATAATGCGGTATGCGCACCGGAACACACGCTGCTCCTGGAGCGCAGCCTGAATGGTATGCCAGACATTCTCGCGATCCTCCGGGTGAATCAGGTCCATGTAGGTGATATCCGGGTGCTGAACCAGTTCGGATGAATCATACCCGGTCAGATCACGGCTGCCCTCGCTGACAAACTCCATGGTGCGCTGGTAGGTGTTGTAGCCACGGTAGGCCATGCCGGGCAAGTTTCGCATCAGGGTGGTCAGCACTTGCTGAGTCTCCTGGAGCAGGGTTTCCGCCCGGCGGCGCTCGATAATCTGCTCCTGGAGAAAATCATTTGCGCGCAGCAGTTTGGCCGTGCGCTCGGCAACCTGTAACTCCAGGGCTTCCCGCGCCTGTTGCTGGTTGGCAATGGCCTGCTGATAGGTCAGGGCCGGCGGGCTCGTTGGGGCAGGCGCTGGTTCTTTTCCTTTGCCTATCTCCGTCGTGGCGAAAGTTGGTTTGCTCTGACTTTCACCCGGATCCTCACGCCGGGCGGGATGCAACTCAAAGCAGCAGGTTGCCGCTCCCTGTGCCTGGCATTCCTGCTGAATGCAGACCAGGTCCGGTTGCCCGAAGACAACGCCGGTGCAGCCGATGAGCAACCCGGCGGTGTAGGCGCAGACCGGCGCGTCAGGGGTGCTCTCGTGCCGGCGCGAGGCCCAGACCTCAAAGGTATCCCATGCCCGAATGCGGAGCCGCACCGGCAGACCAGCCTGATCGGCTTTCTCGGCCCACTCGATTGTCTCAACTTCAAATCGCCCGGAGCCCAGTGCCTGGTATGCCGCCAGACAGTCCCGCAAGGCTTGTGCCGGATCGGGTACCGCGCCCGCATCACCGGGTGCCGTGTGGGCTTCTCCCAGGTTGATTGCCTGTTGCGCGTTGATCGCCGCTTGCTCAAGCAGTGCGCGGGCAAGCGCCATGCCGCTGTTCAGGCCGGCCCGCTGCAAAATAACATCCGTCAGGCGCGGACCAACCAGCGCGCGCATCTGCCGACGCAGTTCCCAGAGACCTGTACTATCCACAAACGCCATCCGGGACGCGCCCGATTGGAGCACGCCCGGCACTGCTTCATGCAGGAGTGTCGCAAGTTGTGAGACCATAGCCCGACTTTCCGTCAAATCCGCATCCAGGATATGCGACAAGGTTTAGAACTGTTTTTTGCATAACAGGAGTTACGCGGTGCAGCCAATTCCGGCCTGGTGCCAGACCCGGACGCCGGTTTCGCCTGCGGCAGCATGGTACATTTATGTGGCTTTTTGATGAACATGTTGCACAACGTGCAACATGTTCATCAAAAAGCTCGTATTTTCCGCCCTGCCGGAGGCGAAACGGGTCGTTTGCATGCCCACCGCGTAACTCGTGTGCATAACAGGAGTTACGCGGTCACTGACGTGGCAGCGCATGTCGCCTCCGGCAGGGCGGAAGAGATCAGATCTTGCTTCACAAAAAAATTCACAACGTGATTTTTTTGTGAACAAGAAAAGAGCGTACCATGCTGCCGCGAGCAAATCGGGCCGTTCATCCAGGCAAACGCCTGGTTTGGAACCAACCGCGTACGTCGTGTGAATAGGAACGTTTCTGGCTAATGTGCCTATTCCCGGTCCCCGGTCCCCGGTCCTCTTGTCTCAAGTATAAAGGATCTGGGGGCACTTTGGAATGCATACCCCGGCATTTTTAAACTTCCATATCGTTTTCCAACTCCGCCAGTCGCGTAGCAACACTCCGCAGCAGCGCGGTATCCCGCTCATTGATGCCCAGTTCGGCCAGCGCGCGCCCCACGGCGGGAAGCGGGTGCCGGGGTACCGGGGTGCCGGCGGGGGCGTTTGTGGCGACCGGCGCGTGGGCATCCGGGCGTGCGTCCGGCGGTGCCGCCATATCAAGCGACCAGAGGGGGGCCGGGCGGATGCGTCGGACTATCTCCCAGCGGTAGAGGCGGGCCAGAAACCGCGCATACCCCTGGGCAGCACGTTCCAGGTTATGTTTCTGTGCAACATAGGTTCGCGCCTGTGCGCCTAGCGCTGCGGCCACATCGGGACGCCCGGCCAGCAGCCGGCAGTAGGCCAGAATCAGTGTCCTCTCGCCGGCATCGGGGTCCACCTGTGCCGCAACCTCCGGTGGCAGTTCAGTAAAGGCACCCGTGGCGCTGACCAGGGTCGGGCGACCGGCCCCCAGCAGTCGCAGCAGGCTGGCGCTGGTCTCGCCGGCGGTAGGGTGGCGCAGGTTCAGACAGATATCGGCGGCGGCCACATAATCTTCAAAGGTAGCACGCGGCACATAGCCGGTGATCGTGACCACATCTTCCAGCCCCATACGCCGGATCAGTCCCGACACATCGTAGTGCGGCGACATACTGCCGACCAGAACATAACGGGTTTCGGGGCGCTCGCGGTGCAACTCCAGCAGCGCCCGCAGGGCCGGTTCCAGCCGCTTGTAGGCATTGATATGGCCAAAACTTGCCAGCAGCAGCGCATCCGGGGCAACACCCAGCCGCGCCCGCGCCGCCGCCCGTGGGATGGCAGGTGGCAGCGGCACGCCCATCGGCACCACGGCCGTCGGCAATTCCGGCCGCAACATATTGACCCGCGCCTGGACATACCGGCTATGGGCCAGCAACCCCCGCGCCGCTGCAACCACCGGCTCACACAGGGGAAAATGAAAGGTTGCCTCGGTAAAGCGCCCCCGGATCATCAACTGCGCAATATGGGCTCCCTCCTCACCGTAGCGCGCCTGCATCGCACGCACATACCGTTGCACATCGTGCTGCATATTGGCGGCATACCAGAGCATAAAATGGTTCAGCACAAACTCATGCAGGACGATGACACCGGGCAATCGCTGTGCGGCCCGCCAGATCCCCGCGTGAACCGGGCTGTTGCCCATGTGATACACAATCGCGTCGTAGGGACGGCGGCGGTGCGCCCGCTCCAGTCGGCGTAGGGGCTGCACTTCCAGATGCTGCGTAAGCTGCGGATTGTTCGGGTGCAACCTATCTTCCAGATAGAGCGTAATATCCGCATACTGACCCAGGTAGGGCAGCAGTTCTTCGCTATAGTCCGAGATCCCCGACGCCGCCGGGTTCACGGGTGAACAGTAAGCAATCCGTGGTCGCTTCATGGCGTGCCATCCTAACCATTTTCAGAAAACAGCGGCAAACGAGACGGCGATTTGTGCAGGCATCAGTCTCGCGACTGGTTTGTAAGATCTATCCAACCCAATTATTGACAAACCCAGTCTGATATAGTATAGTTTATCCAATAAGCAACGGTTTCAGCTACGTAACTAGTCGAAACATAGTCCTATGGCAACCTCACCCATAAGCACGAGGAAGCCCGGACAACTAGCGTATCCCCATCTTGTTGGATAACTCGGCGTCTGCATTTCATTCCGGCCCATGTCAGGCCTCTGCTGGTGGAAGGTAACACCCACAAAGCAGTCTCGTAGTATACCCTCCACATAGATAACGGAACCTCCGCGCAGCGAAGATGCGGCTCGGAGCGCTAATCTGGTACAGATACGGTTACAATTCTACATTTTTAGCGCCAACGACGCTCGCCTGGCCCTCAATGATGTGAGGACTATTGGCGGGCGTTTGCGTTCTTCAGAAATAACCCGGGGATATGATAAGCTGGTTTAGCGTTTTGCGCATACGCCACATCCACGTATGATGTCGTCCAGGAAAAAAGCATTGCATGCTGCGCCCGTACAACAATGCGATAACCCTTAACAATTCGTCCAGGGTGATTATAAAGCGCAGGGACGCAATTGCGCCCATATAATATACGTAGTGGCCCTTAACAATCCGTCCAGGGTGATCATTCCTGCATCGTCGCTCCAGGAAAAGCTACCCCTTGTATTTAGTAAGGTGTAAGTTATGCAAGTTCCCGCTCACAGCATTCTTCAGCGCACGTTGTACGATCCATGGTTTGAACACGACGGCTGTGGTATCGGTTTTGTGGCCCGCATCAGCGGTCGGCCCGGTCATGATGTTTTACAGATGGCGCTGACTGCGGTCAGCAATCTGGAGCATCGGGGTGCTGTGGCTGATGACGCCAAGACGGGTGATGGTGCCGGTGTATTAACCCGGCTCCCTCGGCCGCTGCTGATGCGTGAATTGGAACGCCAGGGAATTCAGGTCGATGCCGCCGATCTGGCCGTCGGTATGCTCTTCTTGCCCCAGGATGCGGCCGCGGCTGCGGCCAGTTGCCGGATTATTACCCAGGCATTGACGGAGCGTGATCTTGCAGTGCTGGCCTGGCGCGATCTGCCGATTAATGAAGAGGCGCTGGGACAGCGGGCCCGTGCGATGATGCCCCAGTTTCGCCAGGTGATTATTGGCCGGGGGGCCGATCTGGATGACCAGGCCTACGAGCATCGGCTTTTCCTGGCGCGAAAGGCGATGGAGACGGCCTTTCAGGAACAAGATCTGGCAACGTACATCCCCTCGCTCTCATCTCGCACGATTGTTTACAAAGGCCTGATGCTCGGTTCATGTCTGTCCAGTTTCTTTTGCGATTTGCAAGATCCTGACTACACCACCTCCATCGCGGTCTATCATCAGCGCTACTCGACCAACACGTTTCCTACATGGGATCGCGCGCAGCCCTTCCGTATGCTCTCGCACAACGGCGAGATTAACACCTTGCAGGGCAATGTTAACTGGATGCGCGCTCGCGAGCAGATGCTAAACTTCCCGGTGCTGACCGGCGCGGGCAGCGGTGAGCCGGTTGCCCCGGTGATCGACGCGAACGGCAGCGACTCGGCCATGCTTGACAACGCCCTGGCACTGCTAGTGCTC
>CAKZQX010000224.1 GCA_937141995.1 uncultured Chloroflexaceae bacterium
CCCCCCTGACGGCGCATGCGCCCCCGCCGCCAATGCTTTTCTTTGTAGCGCTTGATCTGACGTTGGAGGTTCTCCTGCACCACATCTACCGCCTTATAAATGTCAGGGGCAGACTCCTCAGCCCGCAGGATGATGCCATGCTCACCCACCAGCGTAACCTGAACCCGGTGTACCTCACCCGCGTTGCGCCGATTTTCGGTTAAGACCTCGACGGTAGCGCTGTTGAGTTGGTCCAGATAGCGTTCGAGTTTGCTGAGTTTGTTCAGGATGTGTTCACGCTGTCGTTCGGACACTTTCGTGTTGTTGCGGTTCTTGATGATCAGGTCCATCGTGCTCCTCCATCTGGGCTTTCGTTGACCAGAACAGGGTAACTTTATTTCGCCCGGCAACGATTGCCATAGAATCGACAAGGCTCCTGAGCACACGGAGTGCCTGGAGCCCTGGTTCTCACTATATTGCGGCGATTGTCTGAGTCGTGCAAACGAGTTGTTTTGTCATCGTTCGCCACCTTTCTCCGTGCCGCGATCCGCGTCATCGCGGACTAGCAAGCGGAATTTCATAGTTATTCTATATTGTACTACGAGATTCTTTGCTGTGCAATATTGTGATGGTTCGTACAGGTTTTGCGCATCAATCGGGAGCATCCGGGAATGGCAGCCATCCGCCGCGCTTATGGGTATCTCTACCAACAAAACATCCTCTCAGTGCCGACTCACCGAGAGGTGCATGCGCAGTTCGCTTATGACAGGCCGGCTACAAACAGCACGCGACACAGATATTCCCGTCATTGCCGGCACATCCGTGCCGCGTAGTGCCTGTAGCGAAGCCCCCCTTCGTAGATACAGTCTAGCCGGTCCTGATGACGATAGCTTGACAGGTATATGCTCACCGGATGAGAAGATAGTTAGCGCTTGAGCGGTATGGTACGAACAGCGCCATACTCGAGCGCCGTGGGCTACGCTGGATCGGTCACGCCGGAGCCACGCGTTTTGTGCGCCATCCTGGCCCGGACCAGCGGCGCAGTCAGACCACGGAAACGTAGCACGGCGACCAGCAAACGATTCTGCAGGCCGGGAATGCAGATTACCCGGTTGCGGCGCAGCGCCTCGAGTGACGCGCGCACAACCTCATCAGTTGAACTCCAGAAGATGCGCGGGATTGAGGTTCGTGCAAAGCCGGCATATTCGGGCTTGTCGTGGAACTCAGTGTAGGTGAAG
>CAKZQX010000225.1 GCA_937141995.1 uncultured Chloroflexaceae bacterium
CCCCTCCGCCACCACAAGGAGCAACCGGTAGCAAAACCTGTCCGGCCTGTGGGTTTAACATGCCCATGCATGCGGTTTTCTGTCCCAACTGTGGATATCGTGTCGGGAAGTAAGCCGTAAAACGCGGGAGCATGGCTCCCGCACTCCAAAGACCCCAACGGCGGAAATGCGGGAGCATGGCTCCCGCACTCCCACGCGTTCCTTCGGATCTACTGCCCCGGTATCCCCGGCTCGGTCATATCCCGCACATTGAGATACTCGTCCAACTGTTCGTCGCTCAGCAGGCCCATCTCCTTGGTAACCTGGCGCACCGATTTGCGCTCCGACGCGGACTGCTTGGCAACTTTGGATGCCTGATCGTAGCCGATAGCGCTGTTTAGCGCTGTAGCGATTGACGGGTTGAGTTCGAGCAACTCCTGGCAGCGTTCGCGGTCGGCCACAATTCCGTCGAGGCAGTTTACCCGGAAGGCATTGCAGCCACCCGCCAGAATGCTGATGCTCTCCAGCATGGCATGCGCCATCGCCGGCATCATCACATTCAGCTCAAAGTTGCCATGCTGACCGCAGACCGTGACGGTTGTGTGGTTGCCCATCACGCGGGCGCAGACCATCATCACTGCCTCGCTCATCACCGGGTTGACTTTGCCGGGCATGATCGAGGAGCCGGGCTGAATGGCAGGCAACCGGATCTCGGCCAGACCACTGGTGGGACCACTGGAGAGATGGCGCAGGTCATTAACAATCTTGAGCAGCGAGACGGCCAGCGTATTGAGCGCGCCGGAAGCCATCACATACGCATCTTTGGCGGCCTGGGCCTCGAAGTGGTTTTCGGCCTCGTGGAAGGAGAGGCCGGTCGCCTCGACCACATAGTTGATCGTCTTCTCAGTGAAACCGGGCGGGCAGTTGATGCCGGTACCGGTGGCAGTACCGCCGAGGGCCACTTCCGCCAGTTCTTCAGAGGCAAACTTCAGCCGGGCAATATTCTTGCCGATCTGCGCAGCATACCCGGCAAACTCCTGGCCCAGTCGCACCGGGGTCGCGTCCATCAGGTGAGTGCGCCCGCTCTTGAGTACATCGTCAAACTCCTGCGCCTTGGCCTGCAATGCCTCCTGGAAGGCCGTCAGCGCCGGAATGAGCTCGCGCTCGATAGCGACGCGGGCCGAGATATGCATGACGGTCGGGATGATATCGTTCGAGGATTGGGACATGTTGACATGGTCGTTGGGGTGAACGGCCTTGCTGCCGCGCTCACCGCCGACCTTCTCCGATGCCAGGGTCGAGATAACCTCGTTGGCATTCATGTTGGTGGAGGTGCCGCTGCCCGTCTGGAAAATATCCAGAACGAATGAGTCATCCAATTTGCCGTCGATAACCTGCTGGGCCGCTTCGATAATCGCGTTGGCCTTCTCGTTATCGAGAAAGCCGAGATCCCGGTTGGCCTTGGCGGCCGCCTGCTTCACAATGCCGAGCGCTTGAACGAACCGACTGGGGAAACGCATACCGCTGATAGGAAAGTTGAGAACGGCGCGCTGTGTCTGCGCCCCATAAAGCGCCTCGGCTGGAACCTGCATCTCGCCGAGCGAGTCCTTTTCGGTCCGGTACTGACCTGTCGTCATGGCAATTACCGCTCCTTTGCGTCTCAAAAGGCTACATATGGTTGATTACGCCTGATCTCCTGTGGCCGGGATGGGATGGTGCGATGGGAGTATTGCAGTCCCGTGTAGACCAACCGGCGGGTGCGGGGCTGGTCGGAACACCAAAGGCACACGGTTACGTCTACACGCT
Organism: uncultured Chloroflexaceae bacterium; assembly: GCA_937141995.1. Lineage (GTDB taxonomy): Bacteria > Chloroflexota > Chloroflexia > Chloroflexales > Chloroflexaceae > CAKZQX01. The sequence goes on from CAKZQX010000225.1 coordinate 1,786, forward strand.
GCGTGCTGTCTATAGTAAGCGGTTTTGGGGATACGTCAAGCAGGGGGAAGTTTCCGAGTGTGTTTTCCCTGGTATGAAATATGCAACACTTGCACGACACGACATATTGAGAAGAGAGTAGCGCGCCATTGACCGTGGCATCAGCACCATGAGCAGCAACGTGCCCCGGCTCAACCGGCGACGGCAACACCAGGAGGTAACACTATGGGGCTTACCCTGAACAGCCCGGCTTTTCGTGAGGGTGAGACGATTCCGCAGCAGTTTACCTGTGATGGGCAGGATATATCGCCCGAACTGCGCTGGAGCGCTGTACCGCACAATACCCGGAGCTTCGCGCTGATTATGGATGACCCGGACGCGCCGAGTGGTACGTTTACGCACTGGATTCTCTTTAATCTGCCCAGCGCAATTCAGACGCTCCCAGAGGAGGGCAGCAGCCTCGGCACGATCGGCAAGAATGACTTTGGCAAGGTGGCTTATGGCGGACCCTGCCCACCGCAGGGCGATCAGGCGCACCGCTACTACTTCACGCTCTATGCCCTCGACATCCCCACACTCAACCTGGAAGAGGGTACCACCCGCGGCAATGTTGAGGCGGCCATGCAGGGGCATATCATCGGGAAAGCGCTACTGATGGGCCGCTACGCCCGCGGGTAGACACCCCGGCAGCGCAAACAGAGCGGGTGACGCGTTACAATAAATAACGCGTCACCCGTTGCCTTTCCCGGCCTACGTTTTCCGGTCACGCCAGCGGCAGGCGTAACTCCACCGTTGTGCCCGCATCAACTGCGGAGCGAATGCGGAACTCCGCGCCGATCAGCCGCGCCCGCTCGCGCATATTGGTCAACCCCAGGCTATTACGCCGGCTCGAATTCGCCTCAACCACCGCCAGGTTAAAGCCCTTGCCCCGGTCACGCACGCTGGCTACCAGGTGGCCTTCTTCCTCATAGAGATAAATCGTAATCTCCGGCGATTCCGAGTGCTTGCGCGCATTGTTCACCGCTTCCTGAATAATAATAAACGTCGCGGCTTCAACCTCATGCGGAAGCCGCGGAACCGCAAATGGTGCTTCCAGGCGTAACTGGATCTCATCTGTAGGATCGCGCCAGCGAGCCACATACTGTTGCAGCGTCGTCAACAACCCTTGAGTTTCCAGTCCGAGGGGCCGCAGTTCAAACAGGAGAGTGCGAATGTCATGGCTGGTCTTATTAACCAGTTCCGCCAGCGTATCCAGTTCCCCGCGGACCCGCTCGGGCATGGCGGTAAGCAGGCGCTTGATGAACTCGATATTCATCGCAATAGCGGCGACACTCTGCGTTGGCCCGTCATGCAAATCGCGGGCGATAGCGTGCCGGACCTCCTCCTCTTTGTTGAGCAGGCGGTCCCGCTCACCTTTCAGGCTGCGGTAGAGCCGGGCATTCTCGATAGCAATGCCGGCCTGGGCCGCCAGCGTCGTCAGCAGGCGCATATCCCGCTGCGTAAACGATGTTCCGCCGCGCTTATTGAGGAGTTGCATCACGCCGACGATCCGATCTTTGAACTTCATCGGCACACAGAGGATCGAACGCGTAATAAAATCAACCTCACGTCCGATTACATCATACCAGCGTGGGTCTTGCTCAACATCGTTCACAATCTGGCCCAGTCCATGTGACAACACCCACCCGGCAATTCCTTTATCGGCGGGCATGCGCAGTTCATGTGCTTCGTCGGCCAGTTGCAACACCAGTTCGTGCTGCTGTTCATCCAGCATAAAGATCGAACAGCGCTCGGCGTTGACCACTTCGGGGACCCGCCGGATAATCTCGTTGAGCAGACTGGCAAGGTCAAGGTTGACGGTCAATGACTGGCCGATCTCATAGAGTAGATGCAGTTCACGTAGATCGCGCTCGGCCCGACGTAGCGTCGCCAGTTTATCGGCCTCACCACCAATCGCACGTACCAAGAGAATCATCCAATCTTCGTCCGGCTTCAACTCGCTGGAAGAAGCCACCTGCTTATCCAGGGTTGACTCAGTAACAACCAGGTGCAGCAGCCCCACACCCTGGCCACTGCTCTGGAGCGGCAATTCCAACACCTCGCGTCCATCCTCAAGCGGGTAGTAGCCAATGGTCGGCTCATTGCTGGCGGCATCACGCCGGGCTGAGTCGGTGCGCGCCTGCTGAATCAGCGTGCGGGCCTCCGCATCCAGCGGACCATGCTCCAGGCTGACAACCTCGCCGTGAGGCGTATGGTAAATCAGCGCCCCCGCCTGAGCCGGCCAGAAGGCCACCAGTCGCTCAAGCGATGCGCCAAGCAGTTCGGCAACATCATGGTAGCCCCCAGCAATCAAGAGCTGGCTGAGGGTTTCTAGTTGACGTGGATCAAGTGTCAGAGGGGACATACATACCTCGTAGGCGAGTGTAGGGTTTGCATCGTCTACTTTACCCTAAGGTAACAGTTATTGTCAATATTCTTGGAATATGAGTTGCTCAGGATCTCCTATTCTACGACGGTAGATCGTCTATGTCAATACTTCTAGATGACAAATCGTAGACACCGGGGCGTGAGTCAGAAACATCTGCGCTATAATACGATGCGCTCGGATATGCATGGCCTGTCGGGGAGGGAATAAGCGATGGCAATTGAGCGTGTGCGTGTAGCGGCACCCGGTGATCTGCAGCCGGGGCAAATGGTCTGCGTCAATGTCGAGGGACTGCCTATTGCGCTGGCAAATGTCGCGGGCGTGATCTATGCCTTTGGCGATGCCTGCCGCCACGAAGGGGGGCCGCTCTCGGCGGGAGCCCTGATCCGCGATACCGTGACCTGTCCCTGGCATGGCTGGACCTACAACGTGCGTACGGGCAAGAGTATTGTGCCGCCGGTTGGTCTGCGCATCCCGACCTATCCGGTCCATATTGAAGACGACGCGGTCTATGTTGAGATTGACTGGCCGGAAGCATGAGTTCAGCATAATCGGATGTAACCGATACCGGACAACCCGCATCAAAGTTGGTAGAACACAAGCTATGAACCCTGACCGAGTTGAACCGGATGATCTTTAGACGCACTTTCCGATTTCGAGTACAATGCGCAAGAAGAACAATCAGCAGTGCATAAAATACACTGTGCGTGACACCCCGGCAACCGACAGAAACCGTTGCCGGGGCGTGTATGAGATCGTTTCGTAAATCTTCTACAGCATTGAGGAGCAACGCGTGTCGGGACTAAAAATTGATCTGCACCGTTACGATACCGAGGAGGAGTTATTAGCGGCACTGCGGCAGAATGACCCGGATGCCTGCACCTGTATGGTCAAGCGCTTTGCCTCGCTGGTCTACACCCGCGCCCTGCGCATGCTAAACGACCCGGATGAGGCCGAGAGTATTTTGCAACAGACCTTTATCAAAGCCTGTCAAAAGATCGGCGAGTTTGAGGGGCGCAGTGGGTTGGGAACCTGGATCTACCGGATAGCCACCAACGAGGCGTTGATGCTGCTGCGTCGCCGCCGACACCCCACAACCACGATTGATACGGCTGAAGAGATGATCCCGGTCAGCGATATGCCGCAGAACTTGAGCACCTGGACCGTTGATCCGGCTAATTCGGCCCTGGATACGGAGTTGCGCAACCAGCTTGAGTACGCGCTGCAAGAACTGCCTGAGAATCTGCGGGTCATTTTTGTGCTACGCGAAATGCAGGGCATGAGTACCAGCGAGACCGCCGCGCTGCTTGATCTGAGTGAGAGTGCCGTCAAGGTACGCCTGCACCGGGCCCGGCTGCGCCTGCGCGAACTGCTGGCCGGCTATTTAGGAACAGAAGGAGACACCTGATGAGTCATCCACACCATCACACCGATAGCGAATGCCAGGAGTTACTACGCCAACTCAATGCGTATGTCGATGGCGAACTTGCCGGCGAACTATGCCGGGAGCTTCAGCAGCATATGGACGATTGTCCCGATTGCGAGGTGGTCTTCGAGACGCTGACTCGCACAGTAGCACTTTACCGCAACCTCGACGAGGAACCCGCCGAACTTCCGGCCGATGTCGAGGCGCGCCTCTTTCAGCGCCTCAGCCTGAGCCCCTGTTCAGGACTGCCGGCTGAGGGCTGAAAAGTGTAGCCTGGGGGTTATCCTTCCGTTAGGACCAGGCGATGACCACAACTGGCGCAGAAGCGATCCTCAGGGCTGACGCCCGTGCCGCACTGGGGGCAAAAGCGCCGCGCTGACGGCTTCTGCTGCTGTTCCGGTGAACCCATGCGCAGGTGCATATTACCCATCCGCATGTCCATCGGGTTAGCCGACATCTCCATATCGCCCATGCGCATCGGCTTCATCGGTTGCATAGGTTCCATTGGTTTCATCGGCTCCATGGGTTGCATGGGTTCCATCGGCTTCATCGGCTCCATCTGGGCGGGACGCGCTGCATCCTGGTCAGCAACCTGGCGCAGCGAGAGCACATCTGCGCTCGCCAGCGCGGGAGCCGTGGTTAGCAGACCCATACTGCTACCCTGCACCTGCACGAAAAACTGACCCTTTGCCGCCTCGATCCGTATGATCAGGCCGACCGCTGTGCGCAGCAGTGTTGGCGGCCCATGCCAACTGCCCGTTTCAAAGCCGTTGCGCTGGCTCTGCTGCTGACCGGCGGTTGCCGAAACCAGCGTGATAATCGTCTGGGGACCCTGGTTCTCCAGGTAGATCTGCTGACCGGTTCCCAGATCCGATACATATGCCATCGTGGTATCCTCTCATATCATTCATGTCAGGCGTGACGCGACACGCCTCAGTTACAGGACTTACGCGGTGCGCGTTCAAACGGGCCATGTGTCCAGACAAATGTCCAACTTGAGTAATCACTAGGTAAGTCGTGTCAATTATACCGATGTCCTTCGATGCAGACCACCCCTTCCGGCCCGACGACTGCATCATGGGTGATCCCCGGCGGTAGCTCCATCCGGTCGCCGGCGTGTAGAACCACCTGCTGTTCGTCTGCCGGCAGGCCAAACGTGATCGTTCCTGCAACCACATAGAGCACTTTGTGATAGGGATGCGTATGCGCTCCATAGACATCGCCGGGACCATTCGACCAGCGATAGTAGTGCAGCCCTTCATCATGTAAGATCTGCCGGATGGTTGCCTCGGTTGGCGGCTGATCTTTCGCCCAGGGCGCAACCGTAACAGTAGGTGCAGGCATACGATAATTCCTCCTGCATAAACCGAATCACAACGTTAAACAACACTTCATCCTGGAAACAGTGTTATTATACCCCCGTGTGCGCTATAATGACAGGTGTAAGCGGACTATATGCCGTGGGACCGACGCGCATCAGCTTTTCAGACAGTCTCTTACAACGAAGCTGTCAATCCCGCCGCCCCGGCCGGGTCTGGTGGCATGGTCACGGCTGATCACGCAACTGGATGCCGGTACCCGGCGGAAGTTGACCCTGATCGCCGCGCCGACCGGTTCCGGCAAAACTACGCTGCTGAGCGCCTGGCTCTCCTGTTTGTGCTGCGGCAACTTGGCGAACAGCAAACCATCCAGCGGCCTATGTCGGTATGGGTGAACTGCTGTACGAGTGGAATGATCTGGACGGAGCTACGGGCCGGCTATGCAGGGGATTGAGCATGGGCAGCGCGGCGGCATGCCCGAGATTCTGTTGAGCGGCTACATGACCCTGGCGCAGGTGAAGCAGGCCCGGGGCGATGCGCCGGGTGCCACGCAGATGTGCCGGCAGGCGTTGCAGTTTGCCCGGCAAACCTATGCTCCCCGAATTATCGCGTGGATGGCGGCGCTGCAGGCGCGGCTCCGGCTGGCACAGGGGCATGTCGCCGCGGCAGTCCACTGAGCAAAGACATGCGTTTTTACACCTGAAGGCACGCCCAACTATCTACTCGAGATTGATTATATCACGCTGGCGCGGGTGCTGATTGCCCAGGGTGACACGGCGCGGGCGCTGCCTTTTCTGGAGCGTCTGCCCCAGGCGGCAGAAACCGCCGAGCGGATGCGCAGCGTCATTGAAATCCTGGCGCTTCAGGCCGTTGCGCACCGGATGTGCGGCAATCCGGCTGCGGCCCGGGCGACCCTTGAACGCGCGCTCATCCTGGCCGAACCGGAAGGTTTTGTCCATATGTTTATCGATCTGGGAGAACTGTTTGAAAAGTTGTTGCGCCAGTGGGTGGAAACCAGGCACCAGGAAGCGGCTGATGTGCCCCATCCCATCGCGCCCTATGTCTACCGCTTGATTGCCGTGTTTTCACAGGCGCAAGACACAACAGCAGTGACCGGAACAGAACTCCGGCGAGAACAAAGCGCGGGTGAATTCAAGGTATATAGCGACCCGGCGCAGGAGGAGTTCTCAGAACCTCCTGCGGCATTAAGCCGGCGCGAATACGAGGTTCTGCATTGAAATGCCTTTGAAAAACCCAACCAGGAAATTGCCCGCGAACTGGTGGTTGCTATGAGTACCATCAAGAAACATATCAATAATATTTACACGAAACTTGAGGTACACAGTCGTACGCAGGCGTTGGCCCGGGCCAGGGTACTGCACCTGTTGTAACGACTGCAGCACCCTGACTATCACAGCATCACAGCATCCTGGTAAACAACCCGATCACAGCATATCGCTGTCAGCACAAGGTTGTACTAGGGCAGACGCTACTCTGCCGTTTCTGCTTCGCTGTGCCCATTCAAACTTCGTTCTACTTCCGGAGCAAACTTCATACCCAACTCGGCCAGTTCACGCAGATCCGTAAACAGACTGATATCGAGGATAATGCCGGCCGGGTAGCCCTTCTGAGTGACGATAATGGGCTTGCGCTTGGTACGTGAACGCTTGACCAGAGTGGCCAACGATGAAGCAGCGCGCGAAATAGGCACCACTCCGTCAGTAAGATCGACTTCTAGAATTGCCTTGTTCGTATCCATAACTACACTCTCAATCTATCACATGAATATTGGTGGCAGCCAGTTTATGCCTGACCCCATCCGCCATTACCGATACACGTCACAGAGTACTTTCCCCAAACCGCGCGCTATTTCGCAACGGTCATAAACGGGCAAAGATGGACCTGGTATTATAGCACATTTTCCTGCTGTCGTAACGGGTCCAGCGTAGCGAAACTTATAGCGTGGGAAAAACCACCATGCCGTTACAGCTTTGCATAGAGTGTGCCGGCATTCTCCGGCAGCGTAGTGTAATCCTTCATTTCAAAGCCTTTACCAGTTTTTTACTTGTATCCGTATTATACAGTATTCGCTCCATTACTGCAATACATTTGGCGGCATATTTGGAAAAGAAACAGCGTATGAGACTTCTTCCACGCATATGTATTCCACAAGACGCTGGAGTAGCGCATGCTGACTGATGCAAAGTATGTGGTAGTATTAAGCAAATTCTGTGTTTCGTGTCAGGCCCGGGGAGGATATGGCGTATGTGTTCTATACTGTAATCTATGTTTGAATATACCTTGAGGAGGGTGGATTGTGCGACTTGTAACATTCGTGCCGATGGATAAACAACCGCGCGCCGGAATTCTGCTTGGTCCGGCCGTAATCGATCTGGCCGCCGCCGCGCCGCTCGTCCTGGAAGATGTCGCGGGGTTAACCTGGGATATGGTGAGTCTGTTACGTGGCACACAAACGGATGTAAGTCTTGAGGATATTGCGCTGATCCAGGATGCGGTGATCAGCCTGGTCGGTAACGATCTTGACCTGGATGCGGAGATGACCGGGAATGGCAGTCGCAATCGGGGCATGACCGGGAGCATTTCTATCGGTGGTGCCGAGATGCTGCTGCCGTTGGAACATGTACGGTTGCATGCACCGTTACCCCATCCACACAGCCTGCGCATGTTCGATACCTTCCCCCAGCATGCGCAGATGATCCGGCAGCTTCAGGGACGGACGCTGCCACCGGCATGGTATCATCACCCGGCATTTGTCTTTGGTAATCACAGCAGCGTGTATGGACCTTTTGAAGATATTCCGATACCAGGTACGGAAGCACTCGACTATGCCCTGGAAATTGCCTGTGTCATTGGGCGCGAAGGACGCGATATTGCTGTTGATGAAGCCGCAGAGTATATTGCCGGGTATATGATTATGAATGCCTGGAGTGCCCGTGATATCCAGGCCGGCGAAGATATCTCCGGGTTGGGGGCGGCAAAAGCGCGTGATTTTGCGACATCGCTTGGCCCCTGGCTGGTAACCCCGGATGAATTGGAACTGTATGCGGATGATGACGGCCGCCTCACCGTAAATATGCTGGCGCGCGTGAATGGTATCGAGCAGTCACGGGGCAACGCTGCCGGCATGCATTTTCCCTTTGGGCAGATGATTGCCCACGCCAGTCGGGATGTCACGCTCTATCCCGGCGATGTGTTGAGCAGCGGCACGGTTGGGGGTGGATGCCTGGCAGAAATAACGCATGGGCAGGGTCCGTGGCTTGCGCCGGGTGATATCGTTGAACTGGAGATAACCGAACTGGGAATATTACACAATCGGATTGTGTGATACTTAAATCTATGTATACTGGTCAATTGTAATCAGCAGACGATCGGGTGTACGATTGCCAGAGCGATCATACCAGTATTCCGACAAGCCATGAGCCATGCCTGGGCAACCTGATTGCGGTACAATACATCTGCCCTGTTTATAAGATGGTCATGATACGTAAAACGACAATACATTCGTATAGCCGACTTGATATGGTTTCTCTCGGGCTGATTACCAGCATCTCTATTGTTACCGGGCAAATCGGCCTCTTCTTTGCCACTGAATACGGGCATGGCACTCTGGTATGGCCCCCGGCAGGGATTGCACTGGCAGCACTCATTCTCTATGGGTATCGGTTCTGGCCGGGCATTTTTCCGGGAACTGTTCTGCTGAACCTGACGATTGGGGCGCCCCTGGTTGTCATATGTAATTTGGCGGTGGGCAATGTCCTGGGCGCATTGCTTGGAACATATCTGCTTAAACGGTTGGTGGATTTTCGCGCCGCGCTTGAGCGTCTGCAGGATGCGCTGGGCTTGATTATCTATGCGGCCGGCATCAACACCCTCATCATCCCGACGTCTGGCATTATCAGCCGGCTCCTGACGAGTGGATTGCCCTGGGAGGTATCCGGGTTGGCCTGGTTGATCTGGTGGATGAGCGATGCCGTCGGCGTCCTGCTTATCGCTCCGGTCATTCTCAGTTGGGCGGCGCATCCGCGTGTTGACACCACTCCCCGACGTTTAATCAAAGTCAGTCTCCTGCTCTTGCTTACCATGCTGGTCAGTATTACGGTGTATAGCGATCTCTTCTACCGGCAAACCTATCTGCTCCTCACTTACACCATCTTTCTGCTGGTTATCTGGACCGCACTGCGGTTTAGGCAACGGGGTGCAGGCGGGAACATTGGAGCCATCCGATCAAAACCGGTCTCTATGCGGGTGGGCGGATCGAACACTATTACGATATTACCGCGCGCAAACGTACGGAAGATGCGCTGCAGGAGAATCAGCGCTTTATTCACCGGATTACCGATGCCACCTCCGCAATTCTGTACCTCTTTGATCTGGTACAACAGTGCAACGTCTACTTCAACCATGAATTTGGCACCATCCTGGGCTATACTCAGCAAGAGATCCGGATCATGGGAATGAACTTTTTTGCCGAGAAAATGCATCCCGATGATCTGGCCCGTCTATCCGAGCATGTTCAGCAGGTTGTGGCCCTGGCCGATGATGAGATCATTGAGCCTGACTACCGGATGAAGAATGCGGGTGGCGAATGGCGCTGGCTCTCCAGCCGGGAAATTATTTTTACGCGTACACCGGAAGGGCAACCGCATGTGGTCCTGAGTCTGTTTCGCCTGCAGGCGCGGTATACGAATGATCGCCACGCCCTGGAAATGTTTCGGGAGAGCCAGGATCGGGTGCAGTCAATGGCCCTGGTTCACCAGAAGTTGTACCAGTCGGCGGATCTGGCCCGCTTTGATTTTGCCGAATGTTTGCGCAGCCTGACAACCTCTCTGCTGCGTTCATACCAGACAGATACCCACTCCGTCACGCTGACAATTCTGGTCGATGACCTGTTCCTCGATATCGATCAGGCCATTCGCTGCGGGTTGATTATTAACGAACTGATTTCAAACAATCTCAAGTATGCCTTTCCAGATAATCGTGCCGGCAAAATTCAGATTGAACTACGTCGCACTGTTGATAATTAACTCATGTTGAGCGTGCATGACAATGGTATTGGCCTGTCACCGGATATCGACCTGACGACACATAAAACTCTCGGGGTACAACTCGCCAGTACCCTGACAACCCAACTCGGCAGATCTATCACTATTGAACGCGACAACGATACAACATGTATGATAGTATTCACGCCGACATACCACGAGGAGAGGGAAAATCATTATGAATACAGCAAGTATCCTGGTGGTCGAAGATGAAAGCATCGTCGCAATGGATATTCAAAGCATGCTGGAACTGCTGGGATACACAGTTCTGGACACTGTATCAACCGGGATAGCAGCGATCCGGAAAACCGCAGAACTGCGCCCGGACCTGGTGCTGATGGATATCCGCCTCAGAGGAGACATGGATGGGATTGAGGCCGCCGGGCAGATCCGCACACGGTTCCATGTTCCGATCATTTATCTGACGGCCTATGCGGATGATGAAGCGGTGCAGCGTGCCCGATTAACCGAGCCGTTCGGCTATATTTTAAAGCCGTTTGGGGAAAAAGAGTTACATGTAACGATTGAGATGGCGCTGTACAAATCGAAGATGGATCATGTGTTACGCGAGAGCGAACAGCGTTTTGCGACAACCTTAAAGAGTATTGGTGATGCAGTGATTGTCACCGATGTTACCGGGCGAATTACCTTTATGAATGCGGTTGCCGAGACATTGACCCAGTGGAACCAGGCGGAAGGTATCGGCAAACTTCTCACGGAGGTGTTGCACATTATCGATGAGGAAACTGGTATTCATGCCGAAGATCCCATCACCCGGGCTCTTCAGCAGAATACGGTTGTCGGGTTACTCGGCCGGCCCCTGCTACGCGCCCGCGACGGGACAACTATTCCTATTGACGACAGCGCAGCCCCAATCCGGGACAACTGGGGCAACCTGACGGGCGGCGTGCTGGTGTTTCGGGATATTACGGAGCAGCGGCAGGCCGAATTGCAGCGCCTGGCAATCGAACGCAAACTGCTGGAGACCCAGAAACTGGAAAGCCTGGGCTTGCTTGCCGGGGGCATCGCCCACGACTTCAACAATTTGCTGGTGGCAATCCTGGGTAATGCCGACCTGGCCCTGCTTGATCTGGAAACCAACTCACCGGCCCGGACCAGTATTGACCGCATCATCATCGGCGCGCGCCGGGCCGCTGAACTGACCCGGCAGATGCTGGCCTATGCCGGCAAGGGCCGCATGGAGATACAATTCCTTGATCTCAACACGCTGATTACTGAGATGACGACGCTGATGCAGATCTCTATCCCGAAGAGTGCCACCATCACCTACCAGCTTACGCCCCAACTGCCGGCAATCAAGACTGATGCAATTCAGATCCACCAGATCATTATGAATCTGGTAGTCAATGCCGCCGAAGCGCTTGGCGAAAGCCCCGGCACGATTACCATAACCACTGGTGTTATGCATGCCACACGTATGTTTCTCGATGAAACCCACCCTGGCGGTGACTTACCGGAAGGAAGGTATGTCTACCTGGAAATTGCCGATACCGGTTCGGGGATGGATGCAGCCACACAGCAGAAGATTTTCGATCCCTTCTTTACGACCAAATTTACCGGGCGGGGACTGGGCCTGGCAGCCGTGCTGGGAATTGTACGTGAGCATCAAGGTACGCTCCGGGTCTGGAGCATGCCGGGTCAGGGGACTAACTTTCGGGTGCTGTTTCCCTGTCAGACCGATACCGCCACGTCACCCACCGTGGCATCTTTGCCCCACACTTCGGACAAACCCGGCAACGGCACAGTACTGGTCATTGATGATGAAGATCAGGTACGCATGGTGACGGTCCAGATGCTGCAACGCTCCGGGTTTAATGTTCTGACAGCCAGTGACGGTTCCGGCGGGATCGAGCTGTTCCAAAATTATGCCGGCACAATTAGCTGCGTTCTGCTGGATATAACGATGCCGAGGATCAGCGGTGAAGCGGTGTTTCGCGCAATTCGCCGGATCAAGCCCGATGTCCGCATTCTCCTGATCAGTGGGCATAGTGAGCAGACCATGGTCAGTCATTTTGTTGAGCAGCAGCACGTCAGATTCCTGCAAAAGCCGTTTACATCGCAGACCCTACTCCAGCAGGTGCAGCAGCTTCAGGAAGATGCATAACCGACGCACACAGTCCGGGAGAGCACTTGCGTAGCGCGTGGCCTTCTGGTATAGTGCCTCCCCGATACGATGGAGCAGAAACAGGCACAACAACAGAAACCGTCAACCGCCCGCCGGCAGACCCGGGCAGGGCATGCCATTCCCGGCGCTTGGGCAACGGTGCTGCAACAGATGCTTGATCGCCTCAGCGCGCAGCCCTACCTCTGGGCGCTCCTGCGCCGCATTGTAGAGCATGGCTTTCGGGGTGAGCGGCAGGTGATTGCGCGGGAACTGGCCCCCTGGCGCGACCCCGGCCGGCGCATGTTTCTCGATCTGGGCTGTGGAACGGGCGAGTTTGCCCCCTGCTTTCCGGCAGGTCACTATGTTGGGATTGATCTCTCGCCGGCATACCTGCGGTTCGCGCAACGGTCACAGTTACGGCAGTTTGTTGCAGCAAGCGGCGCGGCCCTGGTCCTGGCCGACCGGCGCTTTGATGCCGCCCTGGTGCTGGGTGTGCTCCACCATCTGACCGACCCGGTTGCCCGTGCGACCCTGGTCGAACTACATCGGGTGTTGCGCCCCGGCGCGACGCTCCTGGTGATGGAGGATATCCCACCACCGGATCGTTGGAATATTGCGGGGCATGCCATGCACTGGCTTGATCGGGGCGGTAACATCCGTGATGATGTGGCCTACCGTACACTTTTTCATCCCGAGTTTACCGTTATTCGAGCCTACACTATGCGCAGTGGTATCTGCGACTATGGTGTCTATGTGTTGAGGCGTAACGACGAATGACCCGGAAGATCGAAATGAGAACCGAGAACCCGGAGCCCGGAACCGGAAGACATCAACGTCCCCTTGCCGGCGATTCGCGGTTGGGGGTGGCGGGCTTGCATGATAGACCAAAGGTGCGTGCTATGCTCTTGATCTTTACCCTGCTGCTCACGGCGATCTGTCTGACGGTGACGGGGGAATTGCTCTTAAAAGCCGGTATGAACCAGGTGGGTGAGTTTTCCGCTTCGTTTAGCGCTGTGTTTCGTACCTTTACCGAGTGGCGGGTTCTGCTGGGCTTTATGCTGATCCTGAATCTGGGGTTATGGAGTGAGATGCTGGA